>CAYPNW010000087.1:0-10207 GCA_964411965.1 uncultured Burkholderiaceae bacterium | reverse complement strand
CTAAAGAACTTCATCGGCTTTTTTGCGCTTATTTTTTAAGAGGTCAGTATGTCAAAAACTGTTTTAGTCGTTGATGATTCCGCTTCAGTTCGGCAAGTAGTTGGTCTTGCCTTGCGTGGCGCGGGTTACACGGTGATTGAAGGCGTTGATGGGGTTGACGCACTCGCAAAGCTGACAGGACAAAAAGTCCATTTGATCATTTCAGACGTCAACATGCCGAATATGGACGGCATTACCTTTGTACAGGAAGTCAAAAAACTGCCCATGTATAAATTCACACCTATCATCATGCTGACAACCGAGTCGCAAGAGGGGAAAAAATTACAAGGTCAGGCGGCAGGAGCAAAAGCTTGGGTGGTTAAGCCCTTCCAACCGGCGCAAATGTTAGCGGCGGTCTCAAAATTGATCTTGCCTTAAGGTGCATCGGCCATGTTCAAACATGCGATCTCCGGCGAACTCACTATCTACACTGCTGCGGTGGAAAAATCTGCATTGCAAGCCCTACTCGAACGCGAGTCAGAGTTAGAGCTCAATCTTGCCCAAATTAACGAGATGGACAGCGCCGGATTACAAGTCTTAATTGCGCTAAAAACAGCGGCGGCAAAAAAGAACAAGAAACTGAGTTATGTCATGCATAGCAAAGCCGTTTTGGATATTTTAGAAATGACTAACATGACCATCGCATTTGGCGACCAGATTATTTTGACTTAAGCGGTTCACTCCCGGAGCGCACATGAACTTCGAAGATGAAATGAAAGCGGCACTTGAGACTTTTGTCGTAGAAAGTCGCGAACTGCTGCAAGACATGGAAGATCATCTTTTAGGTTTAGAACATGACGACCACCCAAATGATGCGATCGGCGCCATTTTTCGCGCAGCACATACCATCAAAGGCTCATCCGGCTTATTTGGGTTAGACCACATCGTGCAATTTACGCACGTGGTTGAAAGCGTGCTCGATATGTTGCGCAACCACGAGATCAACGTCTCTACGCAACTGATTGCGACCCTACTTCCGGCGCGCGATCATATTGCCAATCTGGTCGAAGCGGTTGCTAGCGGAAAGACGCAAGAGACGCCAGAACAAAGTGCGCAAGGGGCGGCAATCCACAAACAACTGCGTCGTTTTCTCAGCGGATCACAAAATGACGAGGCACATTCGCAGCACTTGGTTCTACCAGACGGCGCAGGGCAAGAGCCGGAAGCCAGCGGTGGTGGAATGGTTGACACGGGCAATTGGTATTTGTCGCTGCGCTTTGGCGCAGATTGCTTGCGCAATGGCATGGACCCGCTCTCGTTTATCCGATACCTGAGTACTTTGGGTGATGTGATTAACCTCGTGACCATTGCAGATGCCCTCCCCTCACTGGAAGAGATGGACGCGGAAACCTGCTATCTCGGATTCGAAGTCGTTTTAAAGAGTAGCGCGACAAAAGAAGCGATTGAAAATGTCTTCGAGTTTATTCGGGAAGAGAGCACGATACGCATTGTTCCACCCAATAGCAAGATCGATGAGTACATAGAAATCATCCGCCATTTACCCGATGACGCCGACATGCTGGGCGAAATTCTAATCAAGAGTGGCGTACTGACCAAGCACGAATTGGCCGAATGCTTACGCCTGCAAAAACTTCACACCACGAGCGAGCTCGCTGCCCGCAACGATCAACACAAGGAAGAACCTTTAGGCGAAATCCTCGTCAAGCAAGAAATGCTACAGCAGCCGTTACTGAATGCTGCGCTTAACAAACAGCAACAAGTCAGAGAAACCAAGGCACGTGAGAAACAAAATATTCGTGTCGATGCGGAGCGATTAGATCGCTTGATTGATCTGGTTGGCGAACTCGTCATTGCAGGGGCAAGCACCAACTTGCGCGCCAGTAGTTTCAAAGACCCGGCACTATCAGAATCTGCAAGTGAAGTCATGCGGCTCGTCGAAGAAGTACGCGATAGCGCGCTGCAATTACGAATGGTTCCCATTGGCAGTACTTTTAGTCGTTTTCAGCGTGTGGTGCGTGATGTCAGTCTGGAACTAAACAAAGACATACAGTTAGAAATCGCCGGTGGCGATACAGAAGTCGATAAAACAATCGTTGAAAAAATTGGCGACCCTCTCATGCATCTGGTGCGTAACTCCATGGACCATGGCATTGAATCTGGAACTGTCAGGGCAGCGCGGGGCAAGCCAGCGCAGGGTACGTTGCGCCTGAACGCATACCATGATTCTGGCAGCATCGTCATCGAAGTCAGCGATGACGGCGGCGGCCTTAATCGGGAAAAAATTCTCGCGAAAGCAATCGAACGTGGCTTAGTCAGCAGCGATGAAATGCTGAGCGACAAAGACATTTACAACTTGATTTTTGAAGCTGGCTTCTCGACTGCCGATCAAGTTTCTAACTTGTCGGGTCGAGGTGTTGGTATGGATGTGGTTAAGCGTAATGTGAATGCGCTGCGCGGGACTATCGATATCGAAAGTGATTTAGGTCTCGGCACAACAATGCGCATTCGGCTACCTCTCACGCTGGCTATCATCGACGGCTTCTTGGTCAGTATTGCGGACGCGTGTTTCGTTATCCCGCTCGATCAAGTGATTGAATGCCTTGAATTGCCTGCGCAATTCGCATCGCATGATTTCATGGATTTACGTGGTGAAGTATTACCGTTTATCCGCTTACGCAATTATTTTGATATCAAAGCTGAGCTGCCGCGTCGTCAGAACATCGTCGTGGTCGGCGACCATGGCAATAAGACAGGTTTAATTGTTGACCAATTAATGGGCGAGTTTCAAACCGTGATCAAGCCACTCGGCACGCTTTTCGGCCATATTCAAGGCATAGGCGGCTCGACTATTCTTGCTAACGGCGAAGTGGCGCTAATACTCAGCGTCCCAGCGATGTTACGCCACCACGCACGGCGCGAACATCAACGACATCATCGAGTTGGCGTGAGTACTGAAATGTAGGGCGAGCTTCAACACATACTGACAGCAACTTGATTAATTGATCCAAAAGTAGTTTTTAAAAAGAGGAAGTGACCATGAAATCGCGCATCGAATCTTGGAAAATGTGGCAAAAATTTGTTCTGGTTGGTGTGTTCGTGCTTGGCCTTGCGGGGCTTCCTTTTTATCTTTTCCTTAAAAGTATTTCGTCTGACGTGGAGATCGCAGCGGGTGAACTCAATGGTGCCACGACCGTACCCAGCGCTACCCGCATGATGCAAATGGTGCAAAAGCATCGAGGACTCAACGGTGCAGTATTAAATGGCAGCAATAACCTTGTATCGCAGCGGGATGCAGCAACTTTAGAAGTCAACGCGGCGGCGGATGCGCTCATTGCTAGCATCAAAGGCCAAGCATCCTTAAAACTCGATGATGAAGCACAGAAGATAAAACAACATTGGCTCGCACTGAGTGCCCAAAAAGACACACTGAATGCGCCTGAAAGTCTAGAAAAGCATACAGAAATTATCAGAGAAGTGATTAACCTCGTCGACGCGATTGCTGATCGCAGTGGCTTACTTCTTAGCCCTGATGGTTCTAGTTATTTTCTGATGAATTTAGCCACCGACACCGTCTTACGGTGGACAGAAGAAATAGGCCTAGCAAGAGCAACGGGTGCATTTGTTCTAGGCAAAAAACAAATCTCTGCAGTCGATAGAGAAATTTTAGGTGCCAAATTAGCCTTAGTAAAAGACCGTCAAGAACGCGTACAACTCACTATCGACAAATTGCTCGCGGCGAACTCTGATTACGCACCGACGATAGGCGAAAAATTTAAAGAGCAACAGGCCTTGGTTACTGAAGCCATGCAATTGGTACGTGATGAAGTCGTGGAAAAAGGAAAAATTGATCTAGACCCTAAAGTTTATTTTCAACGCATGACCACAGTCATCGATGGTAATTACGCATTTGGACAGTCGGTGATTAAAGAACTAGAAGGCAGAACGAGTTGGCGTGTCAAAGAAGCGAAAACGGCGCGCATGAACACCTTGATACTAAGCGGCTTATTGCTCGGTGCGGTGGTGTTTCTGGCGTGGTTCATGATCAGCATGATTATTCGTCAGATTGGTCAGGAACCCACTGAGGTGGTGAAATTTGCCAAACAAGTTGCCAATGGCGATTTGAATGCCACCATTCAACTGCGCGACAATGATGAAAGCAGTATTGCTGCCAGCTTGCAAACGATGGTCAACAATATTCGCATGAACGTTGAACAAGCGGAAAAGATCGCCAACGAGAACTTGCGCATTCGAATCGCGTTAGACAATGTCTCAACCAACGTGATGCTGGCGGATAACGATAGGAAAGTGATCTACGCCAACAACGCTATGCAAAATATGTTGCGCGGCGCCGAGACGGATATTCGGCAAACCATTCCAGCTTTCAATGCTGGCAATCTTATCGGGTCATCCACGGATGAACTGCACGGCCACACGACAGAACATAAGCAACTCCTCAGCAATCTCGCCGCCACCCATCGTGAGCAATTAAGCATTAGCTCAAAAATCTTCGCCTCTGCCTTAAGTCCCGTATTTAATGCTGCTGGTGATCGTCTCGGTACTGTACTTGAATGGACCGACAGAACCGCTGAAGTCGGCGTTGAAAGAGAAGTCGCGCATATCGTTGAAAAAGCAGTGCTCGGCGACTTCTCACTGCGGATCAACGAAGCGGATAAAACCGGCTTCTTTAAAGCGCTTAGTGCCAATGTCAACCGCTTAGTCGCTACCAATGAAGAGGCGCTTAATGAATTGCTGCGTGTATTGGCGGCCATGGCAGAAGGCGATTTAACCCAGTCCATCGACAAAGAATTTTCCGGCACCTTTGAAGCGATCAAAGTGGCAAGCAATGAGACGGTTGAAAAATTATCGCAAATCGTCGCAGATGTCATCAATGCGACCGATGCGCTTTCCAATGCGGCAGAACAAATTAGCGCGACCTCGCAATCACTCTCACAGGCCGCCAGCGAACAAGCCGCCAGTGTGGAAGAGACGAGTGCCAGCATTGAGCAAATGGCGGCTGGTATCAATCAAAATGCTGAAAACGCCAAAGTTACCGATGGCATTGCTGCTAAAGCGTCGAACGAGGCAAACGAAGGCGGCGAGGCCGTAAAACATACTGTCTCAGCAATGAAAGAAATTGCATCGAAGATCAGTATCATCGACGACATTGCCTACCAAACCAATATGTTGGCATTAAACGCCGCGATTGAAGCAGCGCGCGCAGGTGAGCATGGCAAAGGCTTTGCCGTGGTCGCCGCCGAGGTACGTAAGTTGGCAGAGCGCAGCCAAATCGCCGCGCGTGAAATTGGTGACCTCGCAAGCGGTAGCGTGAAGACCGCTGAACGTGCGGGTAGTTTGATCGACGAAATCGTGCCTGGTATCGGTCGCACCTCTGATTTGGTGCAGGAGATTGCCGCCGCCTCGCAGGAGCAATCGGCAGGGGTTGGCCAAATCAATATGGCGATGAATCAGATGAACCAAATCACGCAGCAAAACGCGTCGTCGAGCGAAGAATTGGCTGCCACCTCTGAGGAGATGACCAGCCAAGCAGAGCAACTCATGGATCTTATTGGCTTCTTCGACATAGGTCAAAACGGTCGCCACGCGCCGCACGATGGCTTTGATGAAAAACCTAACAAACACCAGCATCCAATGGCTTTTGGTGCGCGACAAGTTAAAAGCACCAAGCGCGCAAGAAACCTACCCATGGTAGGCGTTGATGAATCCAAGTTTGAACGTTTTTAGAGGTGACGCATGGGAGCGGTCGTCGAGAACAAATCAGGCACGCGCTTAGTCGCTACAGGTGTCGCGCAGCAAGTCGAAACAGCGCAATACTTAACCTTCATGCTGATGGGTAATACCTATGCGTTAAGTATTATGAACATCAAAGAAATTATCCAGTTCGGTGAATTAACAACCGTACCCATGATGCCCAGTTTTGTGCGGGGCGTCATCAACCTGCGGGGACGCGTGGTTCCCGTGATTGATCTGGCTGCGCGTTTCGGACTGGGGCTGACAAGCGTTGCGCGCCGTACCAGTATCGTTTTAGTGGAATTGCCCCAAGCCGACGATGAAATACAACAACTGGGCATTATGGTGGACGCGGTGAATGAAGTAGTGGATATCGGCGCCAAAGATATCGAACCACCGCCCTCTTTCGGTGCGCAAGTACGCCCCGACTTCATTAGCGGCATGGCCAAACAAAATGGAAAATTTATCGTCGTACTAAAACTCGAACAAGTGCTTTCAATGCAGGAAATGGCAGGTATTGCGCAAGGGCTCAATGAAGCAGACCCTGCGAGCAAATCACAAAACCAAATCGATTAACACACTGGACTTAGTTAGCGCCTTCAATGAACCTGTCGTCAAGATCAGCAAGGGCAACAAGTATAGGAACGCCCGCGCCGCTGACAAAGAGTGAATTCGACTGGATTTCACGCTTTTTATTTGAACGTGCCGGCATTAGTTTAAACAGCAGCAAGCATGCATTGGTCATGGGGCGGCTTGACAAGCGCCTACGTTTTCGCAAATTGAATAACTATAGCGATTACTTCAAATTACTTGGTACGCCAGGTTTTGAAGACGAAACAACGATGGCGATTGATTTACTGACCACCAACGAAACCTACTTTTTTCGTGAAAGTAAGCACTTTGAATTTTTAAGCCAGCAGGTTTTTCCCCAACATAAAGAAGCGCGCCCGTTTCGTATTTGGAGCGCAGCGAGTTCTAGTGGCGAAGAGGCGTATAGCATCGCTATGACTGCTGCGGAGTTTTTTGCGGCGGGTAATTGGGAGGTGCTCGGCACCGATATTTCTACGCGCGTGGTCGACAAAGCTAAGTGTGGACTGTATCCAATGGCAGCGAGCGAGAAAATTCCCCGCCCACTCTTGCGAAAATACTGTTTGAAAGGCTGTGATGAATACACAGACTTTTTCTTGATTGACAGGATGTTACGGGCTAAAGTCAATTTTCATGTGGCAAACTTAAACCAACATTTACCTGACCTAGGTTTATTTGATGTGATTTTTTTGCGCAACGTCATGATTTATTTTAGCCATGAAACAAAGCAAAAACTGATGCAACGTTTGGTGGAATTATTGCGCCCCGGCGGTTACTTTGTTATCAGCCACTCAGAAACATTAAACGGTTTGAACACACCCTTAACTGCATTAAGCCCATCAATTTATCAATATACGCAGACGCGAAAAGACCTTAGATAACTGAGATGTCGCGCATAAGCGCGACGACAAACGCCAAACCATGACTGCGCCTAACTTTTATATCGATATTTTTTTGCAACCGGGAGAGTTTTATTTCGGCGATCGGGACACGCGCATTCGTACCATCCTTGGGTCTTGCGTCGCCATCACCATTTGGCACCCACAAAAACTAATCGGTGGCATGTGTCACTACATGCTGCCGGAAAGAACTAGACGCACTAAATCGCTAGATCTTGATGGCCGTTTTGCGGCAGATGTAATTCAACTTTTTTTACAAGAGATCAAAAAATCGTTCACAAAACCTAGCGAATACCACGCCAAAATATTCGGCGGCGGTAACCAATTTCCCGATCAAGACAAGCGCGTATTTTCTGTGCCTGATCGAAACGTACTCGCTGGAAAAGAACTGCTCGCCAAACATGGTTTTCAAATCATGAACGAACATATGGGCGGCAATGGGCGACGAAACATTATGTTCGACTGCTGGTCGGGCGATGTGTGGGTCAAGCATGTCGAGAAGATGATTACGCCATGAAAAAGAAGATCAAGGTAATGCTGGTTGATGACTCTGCCGTTGTCCGGCAAGTATTAACCAACATTCTGAGTAAAGATGCGGAAATCGAGGTCATCGCTGCAGCGTCAGATCCTATTTTCGCCATGGACAAGATGAATGTGAAATGGCCTGACGTCATTATTTTGGATGTTGAAATGCCGCGCATGGATGGCATTTCGTTTTTAAAGAAAATTATGTCAGTGCGGCCCACTGCCGTCATTATTTGCTCTAGCCTCACCAGCAACGCTTGCGCGACGTCTATGCAAGCGATGGCGGCAGGTGCAATTTCCATCATTACCAAGCCACGCGGCGGTTTAAAAAATTTCTTTGAAAAAGATGCCGCTGACATCGTTCAGGTCGTAAAAGAGGCAGCAGCCTCGGACATGCGCCACATGAAAGCCGTCGCAATGATGGGTCATGTTCCGCCCAAATTGTCCATGGATGCGGTAGTCATGCCCCCCAGTCTGCATGAGCTTAGTTCCGCAAATCTGAGTGTGACCACGGAAAAATTAATCGCTATCGGAACTTCGACGGGTGGCACGCAAGCCTTGGAGGTGGTTCTTAGAACGCTTTCCCGCACTGCTGCTGGCATCGTCATTGTGCAGCACATGCCAGAGGTATTCACTGCCGCATTCGCAGAAAGACTGAACCAACTTTGCGAGCTTGAAGTATTGGAAGCCCAAAACGGTGATCGCGTAATTCCGGGGCGCGCCTTAATCGCGCCAGGCGGACGACATATGATCGTCAAACAGAAAGGCGCGCAATATCATGTTGAGATTTTAGATGCGCCGCCTGTTAACCGACACCGCCCCTCAGTCGATGTGTTGTTTCGCACAGTGGCGAAATGTGCAGGAAGAAATGCGTTAGGCATCATCATGACTGGTATGGGGGACGATGGTGCACTGGGCTTAAAAGAAATGCACGATGCGGGAGCCGAGACCATAGCGCAAGACGAGAAAAGCTGTGTGGTCTACGGCATGCCCAAAGAAGCCGTTAAGTTAGGTGCGGTAGACAAGATATTGCCCTTATCGCAAATTGGCAGCACGATAGAAGACTTCAGCAAAAAATATCGTTAGCTGGGCAGTTGATGCGCGTGCACAAGTTCTAGCACGATCGCACGAAACTTTTCTTTTAGTTGTGCATCTTTATGCAACACAAAATCTGGCCCACCCGCACCGGCTTTGGTTTGCATGCTCGTCATTAGAATTGTTTTAGTGACGCTGGTACGGAGGCTCGATTTTTGTACGGCACTGATCAGCGCTTGTCCATTTAAGCGCTTGGTTTCTTGGCTGGTGACGATCAAATCAAAGTGCTCTGACAAGGCTCTTCCTAGCGCGAGATATCCATCGTCAAACATCTCGATTCTAAACCCTTGATCCTTCAACACATCTTTGAGCAAGCCAGCAATCACTTCAGAGCCTTCTACCAGCAGTGCTGACAAGCTGGCTTTGGATGATGAAAGCCGCAATGCTTGAAGCGCTTGTTTCGTTTCTGCGCCAGGTTCTGCGCCGTCGCTATAAATCGTTACAACTTGGCGCAATAAATCGATGTATTGCAAAGCCACAGGTAAGAAACTGGTCTTCAACAAACTGGGTTGCTCGATTAGGTTTGACAAGCAATCTTCAAACGGGTGGCAGACGTCGGACAAGGTATGCATGCCGTAAGTGCCACCGCTTCCCTTCAAACTATGCACGCGCCGATACAGTTCGCGGCAACGCTCAAGGTCAAAACCTTCGCGTTCCAACTCAAGCACTAACTCTTCTAACTCGTCGATATGGGAGGGGAGATCGCGTAAATAATTCAAACGCAATGCCGCCAGCATCGCTTTGACTTCTTTCATCGAAGCGCTCCCTTCATGGCGTTTCGGAAACGCGTCACGTTTGCTTTCTGCATTTGAAAAACATCAACGACGCGGAACATGCCATTTTCCTCGTTAAGATTGAGCGCGCACTTTATTCAATAGTTGGCTGGTCGAACGGTCAAATTCAAACGCAATTGCCGCCACTTGGCCGCCATAGGCCAGCACTGCTTTTCCCTCGGGGATGGCATCCATTTGGTAATCGCCGCCCTTCACATAAATATCTGGCCGAACCGCATTGACTGCAGCTAAAGCCGTATCTTCTTCGAACGAAAAAACCAAATCAACAGCTCTTAATGCTTCTAACACCGCCATCCTATCCGCACAGGTGTTAACGGGACGGTCATCGCCTTTTCCTAAACGCTTCACCGATGCGTCGGTATTCACCGCCACGACTAAGGATGCGCCCAGTTTCTTCGCCGCTGCCAAATAAGTAACATGACCACGGTGCAGAATATCAAACACGCCGTTCGTCATCACAATGGGACGCGGCAAGTTTGCAAGCTGCTGCTGAAACGTTGGCGCTTCTTCTTGGTTGCTCATAACTGGTTATGGTTTTAATTGCATAAGACTTCTGCA
>CAYPNW010000086.1:7177-10339 GCA_964411965.1 uncultured Burkholderiaceae bacterium | reverse complement strand
GGAAGGAAATTATGGCGATCACACTGACAGAAAAAGCGGCAAAGCACGTTACCCGCTATATCGAGCGACGTGGAAAAGGTTTAGGCTTGCGCTTCGGCGTGCGCACCACTGGCTGCTCCGGTATGGCCTATAAGTTGGAATATGTTGATGAAACAGGTGACGACGATCAGATTTTTGAATCGCACGGGGTGAAGGTCTTTGTCGATCCGAAGAGTTTGCCGTATATCGATGGCACTGAGCTCGATTTTGCCCGCGAAGGATTAAATGAGGGCTTTAAATTTTACAACCCGAATGTTAAAGATGAATGTGGCTGCGGCGAAAGCTTCCGAATCTAAGCTCGACGTGACTTCATCAGCGTTTCCTATAGATTTTCGCGAAAACATTTATTTTCTGACGAATGCAAAATTACTTCGAACTTTTCGATCTACCACAGCAGTTTTCAATTGATTTAACGCAGCTTGACCAAGCATTTCGTAAAGTTCAATCACAAGTACATCCAGATAAATTCGTGCAATCTGGTGACGCAGAAAAAAGGGTTGCAATGCAATGGGCAACCAGAGCGAACGAAGCGTATCAAACACTTAAAAAGCCACTAAAGCGTGCGCGTTATCTGTGTGAACTTGAAGGCGTGGATTTACAGACCGAATCGAATACGAGCATGCCTGCAGCCTTCCTTATGCAGCAAATGGAATGGCGCGAGAATTTTGACGATGCGAAGAAATCATCCGATACCAATGCGATGGCGCTCCTAGAACATGAAGTGACACTGGCGTTAAAAAGCCAAATAGAGAATCTTTCGACACTATTTGCACAAAAAGATTTTTTAACTGCCGCACAAGAAATTCGCGCATGCCTTTTTTTGGAAAAATTTATTGAAGATATCGCTGCCGCTGAGGATTAAAAAGCCAAAAACGTCCGCTAGTGTGCTGAGATATTTTTTGAAACCAGCCCTCTGATTCGACAACAACCACTTACTCCCTCCAAAAAAACAATCACATGGCACTACTTCAAATTTCTGAACCAGGCATGTCAACCGCGCCGCATCAGCATCGTTTGGCGGTTGGCATTGATCTGGGTACGACAAATTCTTTGGTTGCAACGGTTAGAAATAGCATTCCCGAAGTGCTCAATGATGAACAAGGACGTTCATTACTCCCATCAATCGTTCGCTATTTGCCCAATGGACATGCGAATATCGGATTCAAAGCGCAGGAAGCACAAACGAGCGACCCCAAAAATACGATTGTTTCCGTTAAGCGATTTATGGGCCGTGGCTTGAAGGATATCGCCTACGCAGAAAATCTCCCGTATGACTTCCACGATGAACCAGGCATGGTGCAGCTCAAGACCATCGCTGGTTTAAAAAGCCCCGTTGAGGTTTCTGCGCAGATTCTTGCGACATTGAGACAGCAAGCTGAAGACGCACTGGGTGATGACTTGGTGGGCGCAGTGATTACCGTGCCCGCCTACTTTGATGATGCGCAGCGTCAAGCCACAAAGGATGCGGCTCAACTTGCGGGTCTAACTGTACTGCGTTTACTGAATGAGCCGACAGCGGCAGCGATTGCATACGGATTAGATAACGCGTCCGAAGGTATTTACGCTATTTTTGATTTAGGTGGCGGTACATTTGATGTCTCTATATTAAAAATGAGCAAAGGTGTGTTTGAGGTGCTTGCGACAGGCGGTGATTCTGCTTTGGGTGGCGATGATTTCGATCATCGGCTTTTTTGTTGGATACTTCAAGAAGCCAAGTGCGCTCCTTTATCTGACGAAGATACGCGTACCTTAATGGTGAAAGCGCGAGAAGCTAAAGAGATTTTATCTTCAAAAAATTCCACGATGATCGACGCCAAACTCAATTCGGGCGAAATCATACATGTGCAGCTCAGTGCAGAAATTTTTAAAGAAATCACACAAAATTTAGTTCTAAAAACCATCACACCTTGCCGTAAAGCCTTACGTGATGCGGGTGTGAGCATTGATGATATTGATGGCGTAGTCTTGGTTGGTGGTGCGACGCGCATGCCCCATTTGAGAAAAGCCGTCGCAGATTTTTTCCAAACGACCCCGTTAGCCAATATCGATCCCGATAAAGTAGTTGCGCTTGGTGCCGCAATTCAAGCCAACTTATTGGCCGGCAACCGTGCCCCGGGCGATGATTGGTTGCTCCTTGACGTGATCCCGCTTTCGCTCGGCATTGAGACCATGGGCGGTTTAGTAGAAAAAGTAATTCCGCGTAATTCAACCATTCCCTGCGCACGGGCGCAAGAGTTCACCACCTTCAAAGATGGTCAAACTGCATTAGCCGTGCATGTGGTTCAAGGTGAAAGAGACTTGGTGAGCGATTGCCGCTCCCTCGCAAGGTTTGAATTACGAGGAATACCTCCAATGGCCGCTGGCGCCGCGCGCATTCGCATTACCTACCAAGTTGATGCGGATGGTTTGCTCTCAGTGTCAGCGCGAGAATTGCGTTCTGGAGTTGAAACATCGGTCACGATAAAGCCATCATACGGATTGACCGATGGCGAAGTCGCGAAAATGTTACAAGAGTCATTTGCCTCGGCAAATCAAGATATGCAAATTCGGGCCTTAAAAGAGGAGCAAGTTGAAGCGGAGCGAATCTTGCTGGCAACGCAATCAGCGATCGAACATGATACTGCGCTGCTAACGCAGCCAGAGCTGGAAGCAATTCAATCGTTAATGGACAAGGTTCGCGAGGCTATGCATTCGGAAGATCACGGCGACTTGAAAGCGAGTGTATCTGCATTAGCAGACGGCACCGAGGAGTTTGCTGCGCGACGAATGGATCAAAGCGTGCGTTCCGCTTTAGCTGGGAAAAAACTTAGTTCATTTAGCTAGGCTTGCCAGAGTTATCCCTAAGAGCCGATAGCTATTTCAAAAAATTAAAATATTGAAAGCCAAATCATGCCGCAAGTAATTGTTTTACCTCATCCCCAACTTTGCCCCGATGGTGCGGTGCTCCAAGTTTCCAGCGGCAAGTCCCTGTGCGAAGCGCTGGTTGAAAATGAGATTGAAATTGAACATGCCTGCGAAATGTCCTGCGCATGCACAACCTGTCACGTCTTGGTCAGAGAGGGATTCAAGAATCTCAATCCCTCTACCGATGACGAAGAAGATCTGCTCGATGCTGCTTGGGGT
>CAYPNW010000086.1:4157-7077 GCA_964411965.1 uncultured Burkholderiaceae bacterium | reverse complement strand
TGTACTGGGGCCTTGCAATGCAGTTACGCGAACATCTGTCTGCAATTCGTACACGCGTTTCGCTGCGTCTCGCCATTATTCTCGCCGTAACTTTTGGATTGGCACTGCCGGGCTGCTTCATCATCCCCTACCATCTAAAAACGATCGAGTCTCTAGCACGTGCGAAAGCGTTAGCTGACCACCGTCGGATGACTGATATTTTGTCAGTTATTTTGAGCGAACCACTGTGGCAAATTACACCTGAAATTGCTGCCACATCGATAGAAGTTGTCCATTCAGATCCCCGAGTCGCAAAAATATCCGTAATAACGCTGCCTGATCGCAAAGAATTTATCGTTAATGCCGCGCGCATGGCGTCACAAATGGGGCCGTTTCATAGCCTGAAACAAGAAATTAAACATGGTGACCAAGTTATTGGAGAGGTCACGCTCACCTTGGCCGAAGACTTATTGCGCGAAGGACTGGCTGAAGAGGCACGCCGCTACATATCGATAGGTGTAATTTCGCTTGTCATGGCAATCGTATTTATTATTCTTGTTTTGCAATGGCGCTTAGTTAAACCCATCAACATTTTAATGAATGACTCAGATCGTTTGGCGCGCGGGCAACTTGATTTTCCTATCGAATTAAAACGTGCAGATGAGCTAGGGCATTTGTCTTATAGCTTAGAAGCGACACGCATTGCGCTCAAACGCTCGTTCAAAGAACTAGAAGAGAAAAATTTGCAATTGCTTGAGTATTCAACCACCTTGGAAATGAAGGTAAGGCAGCGAACGCACGAATTGGAGGATTCCAATCATCATTTAGAAGCGGCCTTGATGAACGTCAGAAGTTCGCAGGATGAATTAGCACGAGTAGAGCGTATGGCGGCACTCGGCTCTATGGTCGCTGGTGTAGCGCACGAACTCAATACGCCATTAGGGAACTGCCTCTTGGTGGCAAGCACTTTGTCAGACGAAACCCGCAATTTTGTGCGCATGGTCAACGATGGTCCAATGAAACGATCTGACCTAAATCGCTTCGTGGAAACTGCCAGTGAATCGACCAAACTTCTGCTTCGAGGTCTACAACAGTCAGCCCGTCTTGTAGGTGATTTCAAACAAGTCGCGGTGGACCAATCGAGTGCGCATCGACGGGAATTCTTTTTATCTGTCATGCTCAACGAGTTGGTCGCGCTACTTCATTCAGGTCTGAAAAAAACACCTTACACTTTGGCGCTCGATATACCAGACGATATCAAACTCGATAGTTTTCCAGGGCCACTTGGACAAGTTTTCACCAATCTAGTTAATAACTCTGTGGCGCATGCGTTTGATGGGCGTGAACAGGGACATATGCGTTGCCATGCGCAAAAACAGGGTGATCATGTTCATATCGTATTTGAGGATGATGGAAAAGGTATTCCGCAGGAAATCATCAAACGCATTTTCGAACCTTTTTTCACGACGAAATTCGGACAAGGTGGAAGCGGCCTGGGTCTCAGTATTACGTTTAATATAGTGACGAATTTACTTGGTGGCGAGATTCGCGTTTTAAGTACCGTCGGACACGGCGCGCGCTTTGAAATCAGCATTCCATTGGTAGCCCCAGGGTCCTCTTCGGAAGCCATACAAACACCGCATATTAGCTAATACTAGTCTAGGTATATTTTAAGAACCCAATATCTACAAGCGCAAAGACGCAGTAATTTGTTATTTTTAGTAGAGTATATGTATTCTCTTCCGTTGCAACCTTACCTCCCCAACATTTACCATGCATCAATACCTTGATTTTATGCGCCATGTTCAAGCAAATGGCGTAAAGAAAACTGACCGCACCGGAACAGGTACCTTGTCGGTCTTCGCACATCAAATGCGTTTCGATTTGTCGCAAGGATTTCCTCTGCTAACAACGAAAAAGCTTCACATCAAATCCATCATTCACGAGCTCATTTGGTTTTTGGCAGGCTCAACGAACATCAAGTATTTGAAAGAAAACGGTGTATCGATCTGGAACGAATGGGCAGATGAAAACGGAGAGTTAGGCCCGGTGTACGGCTCACAATGGCGCAGTTGGCCGACACCAGATGGGCAAAAAATCGACCAAATTGAACAAATCATTCACCAAATTGAAACGACACCCGATTCGCGACGAATTATTGTGTCGGCTTGGAATGTGGCTGATGTACCAAAAATGAAATTGCCACCCTGCCACGCCCTATTTCAGTTTTATGTGGCTGATGGAAAGCTGTCGTGCCAACTCTACCAACGTAGTGCGGACATCTTTCTTGGCGTGCCGTTCAATATTGCTTCGTATGCTTTGCTCACGCATATGGTGGCGCAGCAAACGAACCTCGACGTGGGCGATTTTATTTGGACGGGTGGTGATTGCCATCTTTATCTCAATCACCTCGACCAAGCGAATGAACAATTGCGCCGCGCACCACTTCCCCTTCCAAAACTCAGCATAAAGCGCAAACCAGCATCAATTTTCGAATACCAATTTGAGGATTTCGAAATTCAAGACTATCAAGCGCATCCGCATATAAAAGCACCGGTTGCAGTTTAATCCGCAAAGTTACTGACTAAAAACAACAAAGACGCAAAGTTTAATCACCATGTCATCATTTTCAATCATCGTTGCGGTAGATAAGAAGAACGGAATTGGCATTCAAAACAAACTTCCTTGGCATTTGCCAGAAGATTTAGCCCATTTTAAAAAGACCACAACAGGGAATACGGTCATCATGGGTAGAAAGACCTACGAGTCAATCGGAAGGCCGCTTCCCAACAGACGCAATATTGTTCTTTCAAAGAATCCGGCTTGGCAGGCTGAAGGGGTTGAAACCGTTGCTTCATTGGAACAAATTAATGATGCTCGAAATGAAAGTGATGAAATCTTTATCATTGGCGGCGCGCAGATTTACGAATTGTCCCTCAAA
>CAYPNW010000086.1:0-4057 GCA_964411965.1 uncultured Burkholderiaceae bacterium | reverse complement strand
ATCGCCGTAATGACTGCAATTATGGCAACCGTAGGCGCAATATTTGGGTTTCAAGGTGGTGCAACACAGAATGAGGCGGCGCTATTCAAAAATGAAGCGGCGATAAAAAAAACCGAAGCGGCGAACCAATGGAATTTTTATCAGTCCAAGTCCAGTAAGCAAAATTTGGCTGAGTTGGCAATGGTGCTTCCCAATGTTGACGCAGAGAAATACAAAGCCAAAGTTGAGCGATATGAGACGGAGAAGGCGGCCATTAAGTTGGCAGCAGAGAAACTAGAAGCAGAATCTGTTGAATGGAATAAGAAATCCGATGCGGCCTTGCATCAGCACCATCGTTGGGCGCAAGCGACAACCGCATTGCAGATTGCTATTTCATTAGCAGCGATAACATTACTGACCAAGAAAAAGTGGTTACAATACACATCATACGGTGTTGCAATCGCAGGAACGGGCTTAGCAGCTCTCGCTTGGTTTCATATCTAAGGACGAGTGCAGAAATGAAAAAGATTCTCCCTATGACCATGCTGTTCGCAGCGTTAGGCGCTCATGGGCAGGAACTTGACTATGCACAATTAATCCCTAATGTTGCCGCATTTAAGGCGACAAATTACTCCTTAGCCTACAACAATCTCTTCGACTCAAGTATTCCGGGTGTCTTTGAAAAAGGCCCGAATGCTTTCCCTGTCTATAGTCCCAAATGGCAAAATGGTACATTCGTTAGTACTTTGTCTGGCCTCGGTTACAACTTCTCGCGCGACCCACGTTTTCAGTTTGGCTTAAGAATGACGATAGAAGGTGCGCGTGATGAGTACCTAAAAAGAGACGATTATCTAACACCAAGGGTTCGTAACGGGAATGACGCAAGTACCTTGCTCGAGTCAGGCGCTTACCTCAATTACTACATTAACCCTAATTACGCCTTACTGTCGTCCATAAAGTACGGTACAGGAATTGATCGAAATGGTGTTTTCGTAAGCGTAGGCGGACAAGCGACTACAAAATTTGCGACTAATCATCGATTCACAGCAAGATTTAGCGCAAATTGGGCAAATGGTAGCTATTTGCAGTCCTATTTTGGCGTCAATAGCCTTCAGGCTGGTGCGTCGAATTTCGGCCCATTCGCACCCAGTTCAAGCTTAACTGACATTAAGATTGGCGCAAGCTGGCAATGGAATATTGATACAAATTGGTCTCTCACTGCTGGCGCCTCATACAAACATTTGTTTGGTGACGCCAATAACTCATTAAATTTCCAAAAATCACCTATGACGATTTATTCGTCAGCCAGCTTCCGTTTTTGAGTGCCAGTTGTCGCTAACCGCTAGCAGCCGCGCATCGTGGAAATTCACAAATCTGATTCTTTCGGTGGTCATTTGTGACGTGAAGATGAAATCTTCTTTTTTTCCCCACAAGCCCTTTCATTTTCCCCAATTAGAGCGACATATCTGAGAGAATTCGCTTCTTTAATTTTCGTAAGTAAATTTGTTCAATTTGCTTGCTTGCTTGCCGTTACTTAATTGCGCCAACACGTTTTTTGGAGACCTTCATGAAATTTCGCTTTCCCATTGTCATTATTGACGAAGACTTTCGCTCTGAGAACACGTCCGGCCTTGGCATCCGCGCCTTAGCAGATGCGATGGAAAAAGAAGGCGTTGAAGTGCTCGGCGTAACGAGCTACGGTGATCTGTCCCAATTCGCCCAACAGCAATCCCGTGCTTCAGCCTTTATTCTCTCGATCGACGATGAAGAATTTGGTGCGGGTACTGACGAAGAAAGTGATTACGCACTAAAGCCATTACGCGCCTTCGTTGAAGAAATTCGCTATAAAAACGCAGACATCCCTATTTATTTATATGGTGAAACACGCACCTCAAGACATATTCCCAATGACATTTTGCGCGAATTGCACGGTTTCATTCATATGTTTGAAGATACGCCAGAATTCGTAGCACGCCATATCATTCGCGAAGCGAAATCTTACTTAGATGGCCTTGCGCCACCGTTTTTTAGAGCGCTAGTACATTACGCGAATGACGGTTCCTACTCTTGGCATTGTCCAGGCCATTCAGGTGGCGTCGCATTTCTGAAATCGCCAATCGGGCAGATGTTTCATCAGTTTTTTGGTGAAAATATGTTACGCGCCGATGTCTGCAACGCCGTTGAAGAGTTAGGCCAATTACTCGATCACACTGGCCCAGTGGCCGCTTCAGAACGCAATGCTGCGCGCATTTTTAACGCTGATCATTGCTATTTTGTGACCAACGGAACTTCCACATCAAACAAAATGGTGTGGCATTCAACGGTTGCTCCTGGCGATATCGTGGTGGTTGACCGAAACTGCCATAAGTCAATTTTGCACTCGATTATTATGTGCGGCGCTATTCCTGTGTTCCTAATGCCGACCCGCAATCATCTAGGCATTATTGGCCCAATTCCATTAGAAGAATTTTCAATGGAAAGCATACGGAAAAAAATTGAAGCGAACCCGTTCGCGCGCAATGCCAAAAACAAAAAGCCACGCATTCTCACGATTACACAATCTACCTATGACGGTGTTTTGTATAACGTTGAAACCCTAAAAGATATGCTTGATGGCGAAATCGACACGCTACATTTCGATGAAGCATGGTTGCCACATGCGACTTTTCATCAGTTCTATAAAGACATGCATGCGATCGGCAAAGATCGCCCAAAAGCGAAAAAATCGATGATCTTTTCGACACAGTCGACACATAAACTGCTCGCGGGTATTTCCCAAGCATCGCAAATTTTGGTGCGAGAATCCGAGACAGTCAAACTCGACAAGGATAGCTTTAACGAGGCCTATTTGATGCATACCTCCACTTCTCCAAACTATTCCATTATTGCCTCCTGCGATATTGCCGCAGCAATGATGGAAGCGCCAGGCGGCACAGCCTTGGTTGAAGAATCAATTTTGGAAGCCTTAGACTTTAGACGCGCGATGCGTAAGGTGGATCAAGAGTGGGGGCAAGACTGGTGGTTCCAAGTTTGGGGACCAGATAATTTATCCGAAGATGGCGTTGGCAGCCAAGAAGATTGGATGATACATGCCGAAGATGAATGGCATGGCTTTGGAAAATTAGCTCCTGGTTTTAATATGCTAGACCCAATCAAAGCGACAATTGTGACGCCGGGTTTATCGCTTGAAGGAAAATTCTCGGAAACCGGTATTCCCGCATCCATCGTGACAAAGTATCTCGCTGAACACGGCGTTATTATTGAAAAATGTGGTCTGTACTCGTTTTTTATCATGTTTACGATTGGCATTACCAAAGGGCGATGGAATACATTGCTGACAGCGTTACAGCAATTTAAAGACGACTACGATAAGAATCAACCAATGTGGCGCATTTTGCCGGAGTTCGCTGCGGCGAACCCGCAATATGAAGGTGCAGGTTTGCGCGATTTATGCCAAAAAATTCATGAGGTATACAAAGCCAACGATGTTGCGCGTCTAACGACTGAGATGTACCTATCAGATATGCAACCTGCCATGAAGCCGTCAGATGCATTTGCAAAAATGGCGCATCGTGAAATTGAGCGCGTTTCAATTGATGAACTGGAAGGACGTGTAACAGCGATCCTTTTAACACCCTACCCACCAGGCATTCCCTTGCTGATTCCTGGTGAGCGCTTTAATAAAACGATTGTTGATTATCTTAAGTTTGTACGTGGTTTTAACGAACAATTTCCTGGGTTCGAGACCGACTGTCACGGCTTAGTCAAAGCGGAGGTGAATGGTAAGCGCGGCTATTTTGTTGATTGTGTACCCTTAGGTGGGGAACTGATCGAATAATTCGAGACGATTGCTAGGCAAATCTCAAAGTTTGGCGGAATTGGCAGGAATCTAAAAAGCATCTAGAAAAGCGAAAATTTCTAGGTGCTTTTTTGTTGCCAAGTGTGATGGCGCACTGTGTCCTAGGAAGATTTTCACGTTACAATGAATTCCTATCAATAAATAAACAAATGCGAAGCAAATGACCGAACTTGATTCATTCACACCGATTGATAAAAGTAAAATTCAACTTGGTCAACC
>CAYPNW010000085.1:7578-10459 GCA_964411965.1 uncultured Burkholderiaceae bacterium | reverse complement strand
TTGCAACAACCACATAACGATTACTTTCCTGTGCCTGACGATGCGCTATTCTTCTTGCTCTTCAATGCAGAACCGTTTTGCGCATGAGCAGGTGTCACATAGTGCGCGTTGTTGCCAATTGAGGGCGACACTTTTTGATGGGCAAGAAGATAGCTGTCTAAGTTTGGATCACGCAACATCTCCATCTCACCGTTTTGCGATTTCGCCGATGCAAGTTCTGTCCCTGTTCCATCAACCTCCCGCTGTACCCCAGTATTTTTATCCTCGCCTACAACGAGTTGGGTGGACGAGGGTAACTTATTGCCGGTCTCTTTGACGAGTCGAACATTGCTTTGTCCGTCGTTTCGGCTATTCACATCTGATGTTTGATTCGCAATGGGTTTACCTGCCGATTCACGCTCAGCCACAGACGCCACGGACGAAACGGGCGAAACAGTCGACAACTGCGGTGCAACAAGGAAAGCAATTAATGCTGCCGCCGCAATACTTCCAAGCGTTCCTGTCGCGCCGAAGCGTCCAAAAAAAGCCGGTTTTGTTACGGCACTATTCTCAGCACCTGCCTGACTCGCCAGACTCATTTGCGGCGCCAGGATATTTGGTTCTGCCTCGAGTCTTGCAGCAAACCGCGCCGAAAAATCAGCGCTCATCGGCAAGACGAGCTCGTCAGAGCGAATCGCATCTCCAACCTGCTGATACAAGGCCCAGGTTTTTTTGAATTCGAGGAATTCAGCATCGCCCGCAGCTTTTTCCATCAAAGTCTCAAGCTCTTTCGCCGAAAAATCGGCATCCATCAGCCTTGAAACTCGCTCATTCAACGATGAAGATTCTTGCATAATCAATTCCTAAAAAATTCAACATACTTTTACAGACGCCCTTGGCATACCTCACCAACGGCGATCCAAATCTGTTCCAATTAAAGGCCGCAGTTTTTCTGCAATCGCCTCTCTTGCCCTAAATATGCGACTTCGCACGGTACCAATTGGGCACAACATCAATTCAGCAATCTCTTCATAACTCAAGCCTTCTATCTCACGCAAACTGATTGCGTTCCGCAACTCTTCAGGCAAACTCGACATCGCTGAATTCACTGTGGAGGCAATCTGCTTAGTCGCCAGCAGCGATTCTGGCGTATTGATATCCCTTAGTCCGTCGGCGTCGGCAAAAGTTTCAGCGGCATCGATATCGGCGTCGGTTGACGTTGGCGCCCGCCGCCCTTGTGTGACCAAGTGATTCTTTGCCGTATTAATACCGATACGATAAAGCCAAGTGTAAAACGCTGAATCACCACGAAAATTCGCCAAGGCGCGATACGCCTTAATAAACGCCTCTTGGACAACGTCTTCCGCTTCTGCATGATCATGGACGAGCCGCATCACGAGTCGCAATAGTTTCCTTTGATACTTAGAAACAAGTAACTCGAATGCTTTTTTATCACCACGCTGGACGCGTTCAACTAAGAGCTGATCAATATCGCGTTCTGTCGTCACGCATTTTTCCTATGGTTTCTGGGCGGCCTCCTCTTTGTGAGGCCTGTTTTATTTTCTACTATGCCGAAAATTCTTTCACTGCTCTCGCGGCACCCAAGCGGATTATTATCTACGCTCGATTATTGCCAAGCCCGCTTACGCCTTAATCCAAGCACGTTTCTTTGAAACGACCCTATGTAGATCAAAATGGTTCAAGAAAGTTCCCATTTTGTTTTGGTGACCGCTGAGATTTTGCAATCCAACTCAGGGCAACCCGCAAACGTCGAAGCGCTTCAGCAGTCGCACCATCATTCAAAACCCGAACAATAACGATTTTGCCGTCTGAAAGACGAAAATGCAGCAGCATTAACTGAGGCCAAATTAAGGAGTCAGGTAAAAGAGACACAATTTCTGAACGTGATGCATTGAGTTCTTTTGAGCAAAACCTGAGAATGATCTGACCTGTATTGCTGATTTCGATACGATATGTGATTTGCTGCTGATGAAATCGCCACGCAAGCGCGAAACTGGCGATTATTGAACTCAGAAGAGCAAAAGGGAGAGGTAGAACCGTGAATTTGAATTCATGCAAAGCTAGGTACACCGCCATATTGGCAAGCAATAGCATCGCATTAAGCACCCAAAAAAGGCGCTTAGATGGTTGAATATCTGTCGAAAGCGCAATACTCATAAAACAAACATGGCTTGGGTAAAAAAAACACTTCAAGCTAGTGAAGTGTTTTTCTGTTTGCGTTATTTTTGAAAATCAAAAATATGGACGATTAAACTCGGCTGAAAATAAGTGTTCCGTTCGTACCACCGAAACCAAACGAGTTTTTCATCGCATAATTAATCTGCATATCCCGAGCAACATTTGCACAATAATCGAGATCGCACTCTGGATCTTGATTAAAGATATTGGTCGTTGGAGGCGAAACCTGGTGATATAAGGCCAACACAGTCAACACCGCCTCTAAACCACCAGCGCCGCCAAGCAAATGGCCTGTCATCGATTTCGTTGAGTTAACGACCATCTTGTAGGCATGATCGCCGAACGCCGCCTTAATTGCGTCAGTTTCATTTTTATCGCCCAATGGGGTCGACGTACCATGCGCACTCAAATACTCGACTTGATCCAAATTAATCTTAGCGTCTTTCAGCGCATTAACCATCGCGCGGCGCGGACCGTCCATGGACGGTGTGGTGATATGGTAAGCATCGCCACTCATCCCAAATCCGAGCACTTCAGCATAAATTTTTGCGCCACGGGCTTTGGCATGTTCGTATTCTTCAACGACCATCACTCCAGCACCTTCGCCAAGCACAAACCCGTCGCGGTCGCGATCAAACGGGCGTGAAGCCGTGGTTGGATCATCGTTGCGTGTCGACAAAGCTCTTGCTGAGGCAAATCCACC
>CAYPNW010000085.1:5522-7478 GCA_964411965.1 uncultured Burkholderiaceae bacterium | reverse complement strand
CCAGAGCCAACGATTACACCAATTCGTTCTGAATTTTCATCGGTAACGACTAAACCACTATCGCGCATTGCCTGAACGCCAGCAGCGACGCCATAGTGAATGAACAAGTCCATATTACGGGCGTCTTTGGCGCCCATATACTCGTCAACGCTAAAGCCCTTCACTTCAGCCGCGAATTTCGTGCTGAAGTTTGTGGCATCAAACTTTGTAATTGGTGCTACGCCAGACTTGCCTGCTTTAATAGCCTCCCACGTGTCGGCAATGTTATTGCCCACAGGGGAGACGCAACCAAGTCCAGTAATGACGGCACGACGTTTAAGCGTATTGCTCAAGCGTTTCTCCTGGATTTAAAATCGATGTTACTAAATCACGGCTAACCTACAACTAACAAACATAAAACTGCAATTGCGCAGCTTTTATGCCTTTACGTGTGCAGTAGCGTAATCAATTGCTTGTTGAACAGTGGTGATTTTTTCCGCTTGTTCGTCAGGAATTTCCATTTCGAATTCGTCTTCGAGGGCCATAACCAACTCAACTGTATCGAGTGAGTCTGCGCCTAGATCGTCAACAAAAGAAGATTCTGTTTTGATGTCAGCTTCAGCGACGCCAAGTTGTTCAGCGACGATTTTTCTAACGCGTTGTTCGATATCGGACATGTATTTCTCCATGAGTGGTGACAGAAAGAGCGCGCATTTTAGCAGGTTTGCGGCGCAAAAATGCAATTCTGCATTTTTTTGGGTTATCTTCGCTCAATTTCGGCGAAAATGAATTTAAAAAAACAAACATTAAGCCAAATACATACCGCCATTGACATGTAATGTTGTGCCTGTGATGTAGTTCGCGCCACTTGACGCTAAGAAAACCACGGCAGCCGCAATGTCTTCAGGGCGTCCAAGTTTTGCCATAGGAATTTGCTGAAGAATAGCCGCTTTTTGATCGTCGGTTAATGCGCCTGTCATATCCGTATCAATAAAACCTGGGGCGATGCAATTGACGGTAATGTTACGACTGCCAATTTCACGCGCCAACGCACGGCTCATTCCCGCCACGCCAGCCTTAGCTGCGGCGTAATTCATTTGGCCGGGATTACCCGACGAACCGACAACCGACGTAATATTGATTATGCGCCCGTGTTTGGCTTTCATCATACCGCGCAGCACGCCGCGAGAGAGGCGGGCGACAGCGCTCAAGTTAGTGGAGATAACTTTATCCCACTCCTCATCTTTCATGCGCATCGCTAATTGATCTTGCGTGATGCCAGCATTGTTCACCAAAACGGACAAGCTTCCATGCTCCTTTTGGATTTCATCAATTAGGCTGGCACATCTTGCGACATCGTTCACGTCGAATTGGACGCCTTTCCCAGCAACGGGGCTGATCTCCTGCAAATAGCTTGAAATTGCCACGGCACCTGCTTCCGAGGTTGCTGTGCCTATCACTTTGGCGCCTGCTTGCGCCAATGCCATTGCGATCGCTTTGCCAATTCCCCTTGATGCGCCAGTGACCAAAGCGACTTCATTTTCTAGGCGTAAATTCATACGTTCTTCTCTTTAAAAACAGATCAACAAAATATAAAGAATACTGGACGAGTAATTAGCTTTAACCGGCAAGAAGCTTATCAAGACTTGCCTGATCAAACAAAGCTTCGCCCGTCAAATCACCATCAATACGTTTTGTGAGCCCACTTAATACTTTGCCTGGGCCGCATTCAATCAAAGTGGTAATGCCCATAGTTTTGATCTTTTGTACCGTCTCCACCCAACGAACTGGGCTGGCCGCTTGGCGAATTAAAGCGTCTTTAATCTCTGCTGGCGCCAGATTAATCACGACATCGACATTATTAATCAGTGGAATCGCCGGAGCCGAAAAATTGACGTCGGCCAAATAATTTCGCAAAGCATCTGATGCGGGCTTTAGCAAAGAAGAGTGAAACGGCGCGGAAACCGGCAAGGGCAA
>CAYPNW010000085.1:0-5422 GCA_964411965.1 uncultured Burkholderiaceae bacterium | reverse complement strand
CCATCCCGCACGGCGACATCAAGCGCTAAGGGAATAGACGCAGCAGATGTATTGCCATGCTGATCAACCGTTACCACTACTTTTTCCATCGGCAACTTCAATTTTTTAGCCGTACTTTGCATGATGCGGATATTCGCTTGGTGTGGAATCAGCCAATCAATATCAGATGACGATAACTTCGCAATCTCTAAGGCTTCCAACGCCACTTTTTCTAATACATTGACGGCAAGTTTAAACACTGCTTGCCCATCCATATACAAAAATGCGCTGCCAGCCAAAGTGCCGGCGCTTATATTACCCGGTACGCAAAGAATATCTGCATAGCTACCGTCAGCATGTAATTTGGTCGCCAATACGCCCGGCGTTGTTGACTGCGACAAGACGATCGCGCCCGCACCATCACCAAACAATACGCATGTAGTTCTGTCTTCGAAATTCAAAATCTTCGAGAAAACCTCGGCACCGATGACCAGCGCATTTTTATGCGCTCCGGTCTTAATTAAACTATCGGCAATCGACATGGCGTAAATAAAACCACTGCAAACCGCCTGCACATCCATCGCGGCAGCGCCATTGGTGATGCCCAACTTGTTTTGTACAACACAAGCCGTACTCGGGAACCCACCTAAAAAATCTGGCGTCGAGGTTGCAACAATGATGAGATCAATCTCGTTCGCATCGACATCCGCTGCCTGCAAGGCGGCGCGCGCCGCGTACACCGCCATATCGCTTGCGGTCATTTCGGTAGCCGCATAGTGTCTCGCCGAAATGCCACTGCGCGAGGTAATCCACTCATCCGAGGTTTCGATTCCTTTTGCAGCCAGTTGGTCAGTTAATTCTTGATTGCTTACGCGTCTGGGTGGGAGATAACTTCCCGTGCCGACGATTTTGCTAAAAAAACTCATGCTGATTTCTTTTGAATTGTCGCTTCCGATTCGTCGAATTGTTGCGAATCGCTCGCTGGAGGATGGGTGTCAGACAAATTGATGGTTTCGTCACCAGCATGTGCGGCCACTGATGGCATCGGCATTAACTCCGACATTGATGCGGAAATACGCGCTAAAACGCCGTTTTTTGCGGCATCAAAGGCGCGTTGAATTGCACATTCATAACTATGTTTGTCGGCACCGCCATGGCTCTTAAAGACCAAGCCGCGTAAGCCAAGCAAGCTGCCGCCGTTGTAATTCGACGGATTCATGGTTTTGGAAATTTGCTTAATCGCACGAAACGCGATCAAGGCGCCCAACATATTAAAGATGCTACTTTTAAACGCATCCGTCACTGTAGTCTTCACGAAGCGCCCAAGGCCTTCAACCGCCTTTAAGGTAACGTTGCCGACAAAGCCATCGCAGACAACAATATCAGTGGTGCCCTTAAAAATATCGTTACCCTCTACATTGCCGTAAAAGTTAAGCAGACCTTTTTCGTGGTCAGCGCGCAAAAGCAGTGCCGTTTTTTTGACGACATCGTTGCCCTTGATATCTTCTTCGCCGACATTGAGCAGACCAATAGTCGGCTTGGCTTTACCTTCAAGCGCGGCAACGAGTGCGGAACCCATAATGGCAAATTGATGCAAATGCAGAGGTTCGCAATCGACGTTGGCACCAAGATCCAACATGTAAGTGGGACGATTTTTTTGATTTGGTAAAAGGCTGCAAATCGCGGGACGATCAACGCCGTGCATGGTCTTCAGCACATAGCGTGAAACGGCCATCAACGCCCCCGTGTTGCCCGCAGAGACGCAAACGTGCGCGTTATTCTCCTTGACTTGCGTAAGTGCAACGCGCATCGAGGAATCTTTTTTCCGCCGCAAGGCGATTTCGATAGGGTCGTCCATCTCCACCACTTCCGTGGCATTAATGATGACCATGCGCGGATTAGTCAGTGCGTGTTGTTTTTTCAGCTCAAGCTTAATCGCCGCTTCGTTGCCAACCAACAAAAATTCCACGTCCGGCTCACGCGCTGCAAAGGCTACGGATGCCGCAACCGTCACTGATGGTCCAAAATCACCACCCATGCAGTCTATCGATATTTTTATGGTCATGGTTTAGTGATGAAGTTCATTTCAAGACGCGTATCTTATCAAGATTGCGCGACTCAAATCGCAAAAAATAGAGGAAGAATCAAAAAAATCGATGCAATTGCCATGTCAAAATTATGAAAGCATGAAAGAAATACGCTTCTGCCCCAGTCGCGGCTAGCAATGCTTCTGCATCCTAATGGCTCGCTTATTACTAAGTGACCGAAATGCACAAGTAAAAAAAAACGGCGCCAAGTTATTCACTTGCACCGCTTTTCTTCGACAAGAACAGATTATTCGTCGTTCTTTGTCTTCAATACTTTACGACCACGATAAAAGCCGTTAGGGCTGATGTGGTGGCGCATATGCGTTTCACCTGTAGTTGGTTCGATTCCTAACTGTGGTGCAGTCAAGAAATCATGTGAACGATGCATACCACGCTTCGATGGTGATTTTTTGTTTTGCTGAACGGCCATGATAACTCCTAATACTTCAAGAAATGTTTCTAAAATTTGATACACTTATTTTACAAACTAATTTTACAAACTTAACAAGTCAAAAAATTCAGATAAGCTCTCAACTTTTCAATTTATTAAGCACTTTTACAGTACGTTTAACCTAAGTGCTTTTTCAGAATAATGCCACTACTACACTAGGTACGCCCATTGACTTTCTTTAACACAGCGAATGGAGATTTAGATTTAATCGCCTCTGCGTCAATCGCTGCAGTTAATGTGTCTGAAGTCGGCGCCAAACCAGCGACAACGTCAGGGCATACTGCATGTTTGGGCGATTGGGGTATTGCCAGCAACGCTTCGTCTTCAATCAAATCCATGATATTCAACGTTTTGCTGCCTACTACTACATCAATCTCGTCATTGTCGAGCATGGCCTCAATTTCATCGGCATGATCTTCGTCTTTGGCGAGAATTAATTCTGAACTTGAATCCAAATCGTACGTGTACGCTGTCAGACAACGTTGGCAAACCAAATTGATTTTGCCCGAAACGCTTAAGTGCATTTGTGGCAAACCATGCTGATCGCTGCCACCACTTAAAGACCATTCCAATGCACCTTGGTCGTTCGCACATTCTGCTAACAAGCGAGGCAATTCTTTGATTGCCGTGCTTGCACTGCGCTGCTCTTTGAGCTGGCAAAACGAAAATGCGTCGATGACACTGGCTTGCATAGGATTATTTGAACCCAGAAAACCTGCGATAATACCAGCATTACTCGCCTTTAGTCAAAGGCTACGAAGCGAGAATGCCATCTTAATCGCACCAAATGGCAAAAATTTTGCGAAAAATCTTTTTTTGTTCGCTTTTCTTAATTAAGTGATCATATTTTAATGAAAACTCGATGAGTTTTTTTGCATTTTTTACCTTATTCAACCGTGTCAACTCTGCAATAAAAATCCACCATGCCACGCATTGTCCTTGCCTCTAGCTCACCTTATCGCCAAGAATTGTTGGCACGCTTGCAACTCCCGTTCATCGCGATGGCTCCAGAGATTGACGAAACCGCCATCGAAGGCGAAGCCGCAGCCGACACCGCACAACGCCTTGCCTTGCAAAAAGCACGCGCCGTCGCACACCATCATCAAAACGCCATCATCATTGGCTCTGACCAAGTTGCCAGCTTGGATGGGCTGCACATCGGCAAGCCCGGCAACCATGCCGCCGCTTTACAGCAGTTGCAATTAATGCGAGGGCGAGAAGTGGTTTTTCACACGGCTTTGTGCGTGATTGATCAACGAGACAACCAGCACAAAGCAATAACGCCCACCGTCTTAATCGACAACATACAAACCAAGGTCTTGTTTCGCAATTTAGACGACGAAGAACTCGATGCCTTTCTGCGCATTGAGCAGCCGTACGATTGCGCGGGTAGTGCAAAGAACGAGGCTTTAGGTATCACCGTCATCGAAAAAATCAGCAGCGACGACCCCACTGCACTCACAGGTCTGCCCCTTATTCGCCTCACCAGCATGTTGCGCAGTTTAGGTGTATCGTTTTACAAGAAATGAGGGAGTATCTAACTCAATAACGCATTTTCGCTTTACATTATTGCGCGATAAAACAAAATATTGCTGTACACCACTTAGTATATAAAAATGACCGGCACCTTATACTTGATTCCCAACACGCTAGGCGCGAGCGCCACGCCTAACGACCAACCCCTCGCGCACATTATTCCCGAGACCGTGCAAAGGATGACGGCGCAGCTCGATCACTTCGTCGCGGAAAACGCCAAGACCACGCGCGCCTTCCTCAAAATTCTGCACCAGCATCATCCACTAAGCCGCCCTTTACAGGAAATACAGATCGCAGAGTTAAATGTGAACACGCCGGCGGAAGCGCTCAGCAATTTGCTCGAACCGCTACTGCAAGGCCATGATCTCGGCTTGATTTCAGAAGCAGGCGTGCCCGCCGTCGCCGACCCTGGCGCGAACTTAGTGCGCCTGGCTCACCAACATCAAATTCAGGTACGACCTTTAGTTGGCCCCTCTTCCCTCTTATTAGCCTTAATGGCGAGCGGCTTAAACGGCCAAAGTTTCGCCTTCAATGGCTATTTACCGACGGATGCCGCCTTGCGAGCAAAACGCATTAAAGAACTTGAAGAGCGCTCGCGCAAAGAACAACAAACACAACTCTTGATAGAAACGCCGTATCGCAATGCGGCGATGCTAGAAGCATTGGTATCAACTTGCCAGCCCCAAACACACATTTGCGTGGCGACTGATCTGAGCCTTGACTCCGAATCGATACAAAGCCTGCCTGCGTCAGCGTGGAAGAAACGCCTGCAAAGCAATCAAGCGCCAGACTTCAATAAAAAGCCCACCGTATTTTTATTCTTGGCGTCTAAATAAACCGCGCACAAACGTCATAAACCGCAGCAACAATCCTGAAAGGATTTCACCATGATGAATTTCGATTTCTATAACCCCACTCGCATTGTCTTTGGCAAAGGCCGCATCGCTGATCTCAACAAACATGTGCCGCCAAACGCCAAAGTTTTGCTGCTGTACGGCGGCGGCAGCATCAAAAAGAACGGCGTGTTTGATGAAACCATGGCGGCATTAGGAGCGCGCACCGTGATCGAATTTGCTGGCATCGAACCCAACCCTAGCTACGAAACCTTGATGAACGCGGTGGCGCTAGTCAAACAACACAACATTGATTTTCTGCTCGCCGTTGGTGGCGGCTCAGTCATTGATGGCACCAAATTCGTCGCCGCAGCAGCGCTCTTGGGCGACGAAGACCCATGGTCAATTTTAGAAAAAGGCGGCCGCAATATCACCCAAGCATTGCCCTTCGGCTGCGTGCTCACCTTGCCCGCCACGGGCTCAGAAATGAACAATGGCAGCGTCGTCACACGCCGCTCGCTCAACGCAAAAATGGC
>CAYPNW010000084.1:4547-10462 GCA_964411965.1 uncultured Burkholderiaceae bacterium | reverse complement strand
AGAAAATCAGAATATTCTTTCTGCGCGAAACTCTTTAACGACAGCCAAGGCAAGTTGCTGCTTAATGTGTTCATGGGCTTGATCTCGACTCGGCGCAAGACGCTACCGTTTTTGTCGCCGCTTTCAATCAACAAGGGTATTTGTTTTTGTTCGCTCCACAATACGCGATCAAAAATGCCGTTTTTCTCGCTCTCATGCCAGACCGCGCCTGCAACGGGGGAAGCGCGATTGGTGCGCGGCATGGTTTTGATCCACTTTGGGTCAATCAGGTAAAAACTGTTTTCCCACGAACCATCGAAATTGACATTGCTGTATTCCGCAGGTGGGATGGCGACGCGTTGCTTATTTTTTGCGTCAATGTATTCGACGCTCACTTGATTCTGTAGAAAACTCACGTGACGCGGCGTGACTACGTGATTGAAATGCTTGTGCTTTCCGAGGTGCTTGTCTTTGTTTTGTGCGCCCGATTCGCTCGTGTGATGTTCGCCATGTTCACGGTTCTCAGGCAAAACCCGCTCTACCCATACGTGGCCGGGGCGGCGTAACATTTTTTCTTCATAACGGGCTTCGCGCGTGACGCCTTCCGCTGTAACCACTTTACTGTAATAGCGGATCTGACAATCAAGATCAGGTGCACTTGAATTGGCAAAACTAGCGCTGGAAACACTGGCAAGAAAAAGCAATGACAAATTAATTTTCATAGAGGGTTTGCGGTAACAACTTGATCGAAATAAAAGGAAAAAGGTGCACCTTGCTAGGCAAGGCGCACCAACAAATAAGCCAGCGTTTTGTTAGAACGCAGATTGTTTTAGAAACCGAAAGCTGTCTTCAACAATCCAAAGATTTTGGTGTTATCCAAAGTACCTTTAAACGTCTTTGAACCCGCGCCGGTAGCAAACAATTTCACATCGCCACCACCATGAGTTTCGCTAGACAAACGCACACCGGTTTCTTGTAAATAGTTGTCACCCAAGACAGTCGCGCTATCCAAGTTAGTGCGCAGGTTAGGGCGGTTCGGGCCGTTACCAAACACCAAGGTCGAGTAGGTGTTGCCATCCGCATCTTTACTTGGCAAACCGGTTTTGTAGTCGCGGTTGATGTCCAAAATCGGATTGCCGCGCTTGCCATAACCGTTGAACGCTAAGGTATGGTCATGGTCAGCAGTCACGACGATGAGTGTGTTGGCAAGCGTTGGGTCAGTGGTGCGGGCTTTATCTAAGGCTGCCTTGACCGCATCATCAAACGCTATCGTATCGACCAAAGCGCGCTTTGCATTGGTTGCGTGCAATGCGTGATCGATGCGACCACCTTCCACCATCAAGAAGTAACCATTGGCGTTACCTGACAACAAATCCATCGCCTTTACAGTCATTTCTGCCAAACTCGGTTGGTTGGCACCTTCGCCTACGGGTGGTGTTGCGGTGCGATCTAATTCGTACTCAAGGTGGCTACGGCTACTGTAAATGCCAACAAATTTCTTGTTGTTTGGTGCGGCTGCCATCTCCGCTTTTGTCGCTGCAACGGTGTAGCCCTTGGCGGCGAATTCGGTCAATAAATTTCGACCATCGGCGCGGCCAGTTTTGTTGGTACTTGCGTCGTACGGTGTGTAATGGTTGCGACCACCACCCATCAAGACATCAACGCCCTCGCCCAACGCAGCGTTGTAACCAACGCCACCAGGTACGGATTGTGCGGCAATGTGATATTGGGCATTGCGATGACAAATATGCGAATACGTCGCAGCCGGCGTAGCATGGGTTAATTCTGTGGTCGTGATTGCACCCACCGCTTTGCCTTTGGCTTTCGCCAATTCCAAGATCGTGGGAACTGATACGCCGTTGCCAGTTGCGGCACAATTGTTAATGGTGAGGTTGCCGTTGGCGTCTCTACCCGGCGCCGTAGCAATGGTTTCAGCCGACATAGCAATCACTTCGTTATTCATTTTGACGCCCGTCGTGTACGCCGCCATGGAGGGCGCGCTATCGGTGGTTTGGGCATCGTTTGAATACGTTTTGATACGCGCTGTGCGTTCAATTTTGTCCATGGTTAAGCTGCCGTCTTCGCCGTATTTGTAGATGCGCGCCGCAGTCACCGTGGAGGGGCCCATACCATCGCCCAAGAAGAAGATGACATTTTTTGCTTCGCCAGCGGCTTGTGCATTCACGCTGAAAGAAAGCGCTAAAGCGGCCGATGCGGCGGCGAGTAATGTGGTCTTTAGTGTGACATTGAGTGTGCGTTTCATTTTATGTTTTCCTATCTCTACAAAAGGGACATTACAGACCGGATGCGGTTTTGACCAAAGTGAACACTTTGGTGTTATCGATAGTGCCAAGGAAGGTATCTGATCCCTTGCCTATCGCGCCGAGGAAAACATCGGTACCGCCATGTGTCTCGTTACCTGCTGCGGTACGCACCGCAGCTTCTTGATGGTAGGTATTTGCTCCTGTCACGCTTTCATCCAAGCTCGCTAAACTACTACGGCTAGCCTGTGTGCGATTCTCACCATTACCAAAACCGATGATGGAGTACGGTGCACCATCTGCGTCTTTGTCAGGTGTGCCAGTGACGTAGTTTTTGACGACGCCAAGAACACCTGCATTAGTGGGCGAAGTCTTACCAGTGCGCTTGGCGTAACCGTTCAGCACCAGCGTGTGATCGTGATCAGCCGTTACAACGATGAGCGTGTTCTTCAATTCAGGGTCAGTCAATTTCGCTTTAGCAATCGCCGCTTTGATCGCGTTATCAAAAGCAACGGTGTCTTGCAGTGCCTTCTTGGCGGTGGTTTCGTGCAAGGCGTGATCAATACGACCGCCTTCTACCATCAGAAAATAACCTTTGGTATTTTTTGCCAATACGTCCATGGCTTTGGTCGTCATCTCGGCAAGGCTAGGCTCTTTTGCGGGGTCACGATCTAAGTCGTAGCTCATGTGGCTAGACGTGAAAAGACCGAATAAGCGATCCGTTTTGGTACCGTCAATCGCGTTGAATTCCGCGCTGTTGCTGGCGTACGCATAATTTTTTGCTTTCATTTCGGCGATCAAATCACGCCCGTCTGAACGCCTACCACCGTCTTTAAATGGCACGAAAAATTGTCTACCACCGCCCAACAATACTTCCAAACCACTCGCACCTAAAGCGGAATTGAAACCTACGCCGCCAGGTACGGCTGCCGCTGCAATATCGTTTTCCAAATCGCGGTGGCAAATGTGTGAATAGGTTGCAGCTGGCGTTGCGTGCGTCACGCGCGTGGTGGTCACCACACCTGTTGAAAGCCCTTTGGCTTTGGCCATTTCGAGTAAAGTCGGTACAGCTGTCCCATTATTGGTGCCACAGTTATTCACCAAGCGATTGCCATTGGCATCCACCGTTGGGTCAACTGCCAGCGTATTTTGTGACATGGAAATCACTTCATTATTCATTTTTATGCCCGTCATATAGGCAGCCATCGACGGCGCGCTGTCAGTCACTTGGGCGTCGTTAGAAAACGTTTTAACGAAGGCGGTTTCTGGCAAAGTATCGATAGTGAGATCGCCATCTTCACCCACCGCATAAATGCGTGCTGCTGTCAGTGTGGTCATGCCCATGCCGTCGCCGAGGAAGAAGATAATATTTTTGGGTGCTTCGGCAACTGGCGGTGCTGAAACAGGGGGCGCAGCAGCAACTGCAGCATCATTATTATTATTGCTGCAGCCGCTGGCAGCGAGTAGTGTCATTGTGAGTGCGGCACTAAGGCCAACGAGCTTGTGAAATGGTCGTTTCATGGCATTCATCCTGCTTGGTTGAGGAGCGCTGAATGTAACAACGCAGTGTGACTAAATTGTTACGTGCACATGAAGTTTTGATGACGTTTTGATCATTGATGCAAAATCGTTGAAAAAACTGGCAATTAAAATTCTGGTGAGAAATTTATTTTCATTGGAGTAAGAATTTTTCGAATGGCGATGTTGGAATCTCGACATATTTGGATCAGTTATGATCACGTCAGAACGCCGTCTTTTTCTACCTCTTCCCATTTCTAACTAAATCACTATGCGCGACGCACGATACGATATTCTTTTTGAGCCCATACAAATCGGCCCCGTCAAAAGCAAGAACCGCTTTTATCAAGTACCGCATTGCAATGGCATGGGTCACGGCAAGCCGCAGAGTTTGGCTGCCATGCGTGGCGTAAAAGCTGAAGGTGGTTGGGGCGTGGTATGCACGGAAGAAGTGGAAATTAGTCCGCTATCAGAAATCGCGCCCCATTTTGAAGGCCGTTTATGGGATGAACGCGACATCCCCGCCTTGCGCTTGATGACCGACGCTTGCCACGAACACGGCGCCTTAGCTGGGGTCGAACTGATGTTCAATGGCTATGCCACACCAAATCGCTATAGCCGTGAAATACCGATGGCACCATCGCACCTGCCGGTGCGCGGGCTTGATCCGATTCAAGCACGTAGCATGGACAAAAGTGATATTGCCAACGTACGGCGCTGGCACCGCAAAGCGGCATTGCGCGCGCGTGATGCGGGTTTCGATTTGGTGTATGTGTATGCAGGCCATGACTTGGCCTTGCCCATGCATTTTTTATCGCGACGAAATAATCGGCGTACCGATGAATATGGTGGCAGCCTAGAAAACCGCGTACGGTTTTTGCGCGAGTTGATTGAAGATACCAAAGACGCGGTGGGCGACCGCTGCGGTGTGGTGGTGCGGCTCGCGGTAGATCAACTATTAGGGCCACTGGGAATCACACCCGAATCAGAAGGGCGCGACGTGATCGCAATGCTCGCTGAGCTGCCTGATTTGTGGGATGTGAATGTGGCCGATTGGGCGAACGACAGCATGACGGCGCGCTTTGCCCAAGAAGGTTTTCAGGAGCAGGCGATTAGTTTCGTGAAGTCCTTAACGACTAAACCCGTAGTGGGCGTGGGGCGCTACACCTCACCAGACACGATGGTGTCGGCCATTCGGCGTGGCGTGATGGATATGATCGGGGCTGCGCGACCTTCCATCGCCGATCCCTTCTTACCGCGCAAAATTGAGCAAGGGCGCGTGGATGAGATTCGCGAATGCATAGGCTGCAACATCTGCGTCACGGGTGATAATTTTTCTGTGCCGATTCGTTGCACGCAAAATCCCACCATGGGCGAAGAATGGCGGCGCGGCTGGCACCCAGAACGCATCGCCCCCGCCGCCAGCCAACGACGTGTTTTGGTGGTGGGCGCAGGGCCCGCTGGTTTAGAGCTGGGGCGCGCTTTGGGGCAACGCGGTTATGAAGTCACGATTGCTGATGCGAACGATAAGCCCGGCGGGCGCTTGTTGCAAGAAGCGACGCTACCCGGATTATCAACCTGGATGCGTGTGGCGGACTACCGCTTGCAAGCATTGCGCCAGATGCCGAATGTGCAAATAGCCCAGCAAAGTCATCTAAGCGCGCAAGATGTTTTGGAGTGGGGCGCGCAGCAAGTATTCATCGCAACGGGTGCGCGCTGGCGTAAAGATGGTTTAGGACGATTGCACCGCGAACCTCTGCTGGCTGCGCAACTGCCCGGCGTGTTTAGCCCTGATGATGTATTTGCGGGCGCGGTGTTATCCAGCCCAGTAGTGATCTACGACGACGATCATTTCATTATGGGCGGCGCACTGGCAGAAAGACTCAATAAGCAAGGTTGGGAAGTACACCTAATCACGCCCAGCAGCAAAGTTTCAGAGTGGACCGAACACACCATGGAACAAGCGCGCATACAAAGTAATCTGCTGCGCTTAGGGGTTCAGTTGCATCTAAATACCGCCTTGGTTGCCGTGCAGACTGACAATATTCATCCTCCCTCTACATTGCAGCTGAAGCTCACCAGCACCTATATCGATGACGTAAAAAACCTCGCATGCGGCAGCCTAATTATGGTCACCATGCGCGACCCAGTAAACGC
>CAYPNW010000084.1:0-4447 GCA_964411965.1 uncultured Burkholderiaceae bacterium | reverse complement strand
CGCAGAGGAAACAAAAAACAAACGCTTTTCTCTGCGTCCTCTGCGCCTCTGCGTCGAGAGATTTTCAATGCACAAATATCTAACGTATGGGCAAGCTCGTGGTGTTCTTTACTTCTTCCATTACCGCATAGGTATGGGTTTCCCGCACGCCGTTGAGTTGTAATAGTGACTTCCCTAAAAAATCACGATAAGCGTTCATGTCTTTCACACGCGCTTTGACCAAGTAATCAAAGCCACCTGCCACCATATGACATTCCAAAACTTCAGGAATAGCCTGTACGCCGCGTTTAAAGGCTTCAAACACATCCGCCGTCGTGCGGTCTAAGACCACCTCAATGAATACCAATAAGGCCACGTCTAAAAGATGCGGATTGAGTTGTGCTGTATAGCCTAAAATGTAGCCCGACTCTTGTAGTTTGCGCACACGCTCCAAGCAGGCGGCCGGTGAAAGATTGACGCGGGTCGCTAATTCCACGTTACTGATGCGACCATCTTTTTGCAATTCAGCGAGAATTTTTTTACTGATTTTATCGAGCATGATGAGCCAAATGAAAAGGAATCTGGTGATTAATTAAATTTGGCGTAATTCTCGCACAGAATATTAAATTCCGATATCTCTCGTTTCTTCCAGAATTAATCATTACTATTTTTAGTTACAATTAAATCTTATTCGTTTTCAGAGACACTTGCGCAATCTACTGCAGGGTGATGCGGAGGTCTTTCAACACGCGTCCAAATTTTTGCCTGTCTTCGTCACAAACAGGTTTTATTTTTTGTTAGGTTTACTTGCTATGAACGTTACCTCAGCCCAATCCATCGCTCCTTTCCAAGCCCTGCAAGCCGAATTACTGCCAAGCGCTGCACCGCTGCGTAACGCGATTACGCAAGCCTATCGGCGCAATGAAACTGACGCCGTGCAATGGCTACTGGCAAACATTAATAAACAACCAGAAGCACAAGCGGCGATTGGTACCCTTGCGCATCAATTGGTCAGTGCAGTGCGCCAAGAGCGCACCCGTGCTTCCGGCGTTGATGCCCTGATGCACGAGTTTTCGCTCTCATCTGAAGAGGGTGTTGCGCTCATGTGCTTAGCGGAAGCCTTATTGCGCATTCCCGACAGTGCCACGGCGGACCGATTAATCGCCGACAAAATCAGCAAAGGCGATTGGCGCAAACATATTGGCGAATCGCCTTCTTTATTTGTCAATGCTGCCACTTGGGGTTTGCTGGTGACGGGTAAGTTGGTCAGCACCAATAGCGACCAAGGTCTTGGCTCAGCATTGACAAGGTTGATTGCCAAAGGTGGGGAACCTTTAATCCGTAAAGGCGTGGATTTAGCCATGCGCATGTTGGGTAACCAGTTTGTGACAGGGCAAACCATCGCTGAAGCCATTAAAAACAGCCAAAGTAATGAGCAGCGAGGCTACCGTTATTCCTACGATATGTTAGGTGAAGCAGCACTAACGGCGCACGATGCGGCGTTTTACTATCAGGCGTATGAAACGGCCATCCATGCGATTGGTAAAGCGTCGAATGGCCGTGGCATCAAAGACGGGCCGGGCATTTCAGTAAAGCTGTCGGCCTTGCACCCACGTTATTCACGCGCGCAGCGGGCACGCACGATGAATGAATTACTACCCTTGCTCAAAAAGCTGTTGCTACTCGCAAAGCACTACAACATCGGTCTCAACATTGATGCGGAAGAGGCCGACCGTTTGGAATTGTCCTTAGATCTCATGGAAGCGCTTGCGCACGACCCCGAGTTAGCAGGCTTTGATGGCATAGGCTTTGTGGTGCAGGCCTATCAAAAACGTTGCCCTTTCGTGATAGATTTTTTAGTGGATTTGGCACGCCGTAGCGGACGTAAATTGATGGTGCGCTTAGTTAAAGGGGCGTATTGGGATTCTGAGATCAAGCGCGCACAGGTCGACGGCATGAGCGGCTTCCCCGTCTATACGCGCAAAGTGTATACCGATGTTTCTTACCTGCTATGCGCACAAAAATTGTTGGCAGCGACCGATGTGATTTACCCGCAATTTGCCACGCATAACGCTTTAACGTTGGCAACCATTTATAGCTGGGCGCAAGCGGCCAAAATTACTGATTATGAATTTCAGTGCTTGCACGGCATGGGCGAAACCTTGTACGACCAAGTGGTTGGCAAAGACAAGCTGAATAAGCCTTGCCGTATTTATGCGCCCGTAGGTTCGCACCAAACGCTGCTCGCCTATTTGGTGCGGCGCTTGCTTGAAAACGGCGCTAACTCTTCATTCGTGAATCAAATTGTCGACGAAAGCGTGTCGATAGAATCGTTGGTCACTGATCCAATTCAGATCGCCAGCGATCTTGCAGGCAAGCCCCATACGGGCATTGCCTTGCCAAGTGATTTATTTGGCGCAGAGCGAAAAAATTCTGCCGGACTTGATTTCAGCAATGAGTTGCAACTCAAGCAAATAGCAGATCACTTTAGCGCCTGCAGCAAACAAGTGTTGACAGCTACGCCGCTGATTGACGGACAAGTGTCGTCCACCAACGCGCACAGTATTGCGAACCCAGCTGACCATCGCGATATCGTTGGCCATGTAATCGAAGCGAATACACAGGATGTGCAAACAGCGTTGGTGGCGGCTGAGAATTACGCTACTGACTGGCAGAATTACCCGCCCATTGAACGCGCTGCCATACTCAATAAAACCGCCGATTTACTTGAAGCGCAAACGCTGGATTTTATGGCGTTAGCGATTCGCGAGGCGGGAAAGTCCTTGCCCAATGCCTTAGCCGAAGTGCGCGAAGCGGTGGATTTTTTACGTTACTACGCCGCGCAAATTGCTGATCAGCCCAACACCATGGCGCTCGGCCCCGTGGTATGTATTAGCCCTTGGAATTTTCCGCTAGCGATTTTTATTGGCGAAGTTAGCGCGGCATTAGCGGCAGGTAATGTAGTGCTGGCCAAACCCGCGGAACAAACACCACTGATCGCTTTTCGCGCGATTCAATTACTGCATGAAGCTGGCGTGCCGCGCGGCGCCTTGCAATTTCTTCCCGGTACGGGCGAAATCGTTGGCGCGCAATTGGTTGCTGATAAACGCGTGAAGGGCGTGATATTCACTGGCTCCACAGAAGTGGCGCAAATCATCAACCGCACCTTGGCCAAGCGCTCCATCACTGAGAATGCAGAGATTCCGCTCATCGCTGAAACCGGCGGCCAAAACGCCATGATTGTTGACAGCAGCGCCTTGCCTGAACAAGTGGTCAATGATGTTTTGAGTTCAGCGTTTGACAGCGCGGGTCAACGTTGTTCCGCCTTGCGCGTGCTGTGTCTGCAAAAAGACATTGCCGACAAGACTTTGGAGATGCTCAAAGGCGCCATGCAAGAACTGCGCTTGGGTAAGCCCGATCAACTCGCGATTGATATTGGCCCCGTGATTGATGCGGAAGCACAAAAGAATTTACAAAGCCATATCGATGGTTTGCGTAAAACGGCAAAGTCGTTTCACGCCCTAGAGTTGCCAGCAGCTTGCGCAAATGGCACTTTCATCGCCCCCACTGTCTTAGAAATTAAGTCGCTTTCCGAACTGAGTAAAGAGGTATTTGGTCCTGTCTTGCATGTGCTGCGCTTTGAGCGCGAACAAATGCCCGCGCTTATTGACCAAATCAACGCCAGCGGATTTGGCTTAACCTTGGGCGTGCATTCACGCATTGATGAAACCATCGACTTCATCACGCAAAGGGCACACGTTGGCAATATCTATGTGAATCGAAATATTGTGGGCGCTGTCGTTGGTGTGCAACCTTTTGGTGGTGAAGGAAAATCAGGTACTGGCCCCAAAGCAGGTGGCCCCTTATATCTCAAGCGCTTACAAAAACATGCGGCACCAGAAATTGCTGGCCACACCATCGCTGAGCGCCATGCACCGCCGGCATTAGAGGCTTTGCTGATGTGGGCGACCACGCATGGTCACGAAAAAATTGCCCAGCAAGCGGACCTTTATGCAAGACAAAATCCCTACAAACTCACGATGGTTTTACCTGGCCCCACAGGAGAAAATAACAGCCTCTCCTTCGCCCCCAAAGGCAATATCTTCTGCGCCGCTGCCAGCGTCAACAGCCTGTTAAATCAGCTCGCCGCGACACTAGCCACGGGCAATACACCTCTCGTGCCAGCGAGCGCCTTGGCGTTGTTGCCAGTAGGTTTGCCAGAGGAAGTCAAGGCGCAAATCAAACAAGCAGAAGCCAAAGAAGCGAAAGTGCAAATTGCCCTGATTGATACCGACTTAGCGAATCAATATAAAAGCTTATTCGCAGAAAAAGACGGTGCCATCGTCGGCATCATCGAAACAAGTGAAGAAATCGAGATACCGCTATGGCGCTTAGTCGCCGAACGTGCTTTGTGCGTGAACACGACAGCTGCGGGTGGGAATGCTAGTTTGATGACTTTGCAGAGTTA
>CAYPNW010000083.1:9394-10513 GCA_964411965.1 uncultured Burkholderiaceae bacterium | reverse complement strand
TTGATTCTATTGGTCGGGACGGAGTGATTCGAACACTCGACCCCTTGCACCCCATGCAAGTACGCTACCAGGCTGCGCTACGCCCCGACGCTAAGCCAAAAATTATAGCTGATTTGCTTACCCTTTGCCAATGTTTTCCCCCAGTCTTTCCGCAATTCTTGCTTGAGATGAAAATAAAGGTATCGGCGTATTAAAAAATTTGACCAAAATATTTTTAATATTGATGAAAAGCGGCGACAATGTGTTTCTGTTTTTGGATAAATTTTATGCCCAAAAATCCTTTAATAACTTCTGTTGAAAGAATTGAATGACAATCAAAATTAGCCAAAATTTCGATGCCGGTGCGATTGAAGTCGTGCATATCAATGGCGCGGCCGATATTGCTTTGAACTTGCGTGATGATTCGCATGCTGACATTCGTCAATGGTTTTATTTCCGATTGCAAGGCGCGCGTGACCAAGACGTGACTATGCGAATTTTGAACGCGGGTAAATCAACCTATCCTAAAGGCTGGGAAAATTACGCGGCAGTAGCAAGTTATGACCGTGAGAATTGGTTTCGCGTGGACACCGAATTTGATGGCGAAGTTATGAGCATTCGATGTGAGCCCGAGTGCGATAGCATGTATTTTGCGTATTTTGAGCCGTATAGCTGGGAACGCCATTTGGCCTTGTTGGGCAGTGTCGAACAGTCTGATTTGGCGCGTGTTGTTGATTTGGGTAACACCGTCGATGGGCGTGACTTGAATATGGTGGTTGTGGGCAATCCGGCGGCAGAGAAGAAGGTGTGGATCATCGCGCGCCAGCATCCTGGTGAAACCATGGCGGAGTGGTTGGTGGAAGGAACACTCAACGCCTTGCTCGATCCCGCCAATCCATTTGCACGGCGCATACTCGAAAAAGCCGCCGTGTATGTGGTGCCAAATATGAACCCAGACGGGTCAGTGCGGGGTAATTTGCGCACGAACGCCGCCGGTGCTAATTTAAACCGTGAGTGGATGACACCATCGCTCGAATCTAGCCCTGAAGTTTTTCACGTCAAAAATAAAATTCACGAAATTGGCTGTGATTTATTTTTGGATATTCACGGTGATGAAGCCTTGCCGTATGTGTTTGTAGC
>CAYPNW010000083.1:5628-9294 GCA_964411965.1 uncultured Burkholderiaceae bacterium | reverse complement strand
TCATGGGCATAGAAATCGAACGTAAATTTTTGGTGGTGAGTGATGCCTGGCGCGGGCAAGGGCGTACCACCTCGATTTGCCAAGCCTATATTTGTGCTGAACCTAGTCGCACGGTGCGCGTGAGAATCGACGGTGACGAGGCGTTTCTGACCATCAAAAGTGCCAATGTTGGGCTAGTGCGAGGTGAATGGGAATACCCCATCCCTGTGCACGAGGCGCGTGAATTGCTCGATCAGGTTTGTCTTCCTAACCGCATCGAAAAGGCGCGTACGCGTATTCCGACTGCTAGCGGCGTTTGGGAAGTGGATGAGTTTTTTGGTGCAAATGCTGGCTTGGTGGTTGCGGAGATAGAGCTCGCTTCGGCGCAGCAAAGCTTTGATAAGCCAATTTGGTTGGGCGCAGAAGTCAGTACCGACACGCGCTATGCAAATTCAAACTTGATGCAGCATCCTTACACAAGCTGGCAACATCATGGCTAAACTTTTTTTCACACCACAACTGGCGCGCTTTACCGTCGCACCAGAATTAGAAACCACTGCCACAACCTTACGCGCCGCTCTTGAAGCGGCGTTTTCTTTGAATCCTGCACTCCGCTCGTATATATTGGATGAGCAAGGTGATGTACGCCAACACGTGGTTATTTTCGTTGATGGTTGTCGCTTACATGACCGAAAAAATTTAAACCAATCGTTGACACAACATAGCAGCATCCATGTGCTGCAAGCCCTTTCTGGAGGATAGTGATGAAAGCCATGGTCGCCACACGCAAAGGATTGTTCGAACTGATTCGATTGAACGAAGGTTGGAAGCTCGATCAGATCAGTTTTTTGGGCGAGCCGGTCAGCATGTGTTTATTTGATCAACGCGATGGCGCTATTTTTGTCGCCTTAAATTTGGGGCATTTCGGCGTGAAGATGCATAGACGCGGCGCACGCACAAGGGATTGGACAGAAATCGGCGTTCCCAGCTACCCGCCACAGCCACCAAAAACTGAAGCAGACTCTAGCGATGTGGAATGGAAGCTCAAGCAAATCTGGTCACTTGAAGCAGGTGCAAAAAATGAATCAGGCGTGCTCTGGGCGGGCACCCACCCTGGTGGCTTGTTTCGTTCCAATGATGGCGGAAATCGTTGGGAGTTGATTGAAAGCTTGTGGCAAAAGACAGAGCGCCTTGGGTGGTTTGGTGGTGGCTACGATGTTCCCGGCATCCATTCTATTTGTATCGACCCACGCGATTCTCGTCATGTGACTTTGGGTATTTCTTGTGGCGGCGTTTGGCAAACCAAAGACGCAGGGGAGACTTGGGCCTTGTCTGCGAAAGGCATGCATGCGGCGTATATGCCGCCTGAGCTTGCGGAAAACGAAAACACCCAAGACCCCCATTTAATCGTTCAGTGTGCGGCAGCACCTGATCAGTTTTGGTGTCAGCACCACAATGGCATCTGGCGCTCAACAGATAACGCCGCGAGCTGGCAGCAGATCACCCCACCACATGGCATCTCTGATTTCGGCTTTGCCGTCGCAGTCCATCCCAAAGACCCGAACACGGCATGGTTCGTGCCTGCAGTGGCCGACCAAAGGCGAGTGCCAGCGCAAGGCGCTTTGAGCGTTAGCCGCACACGCGATGGCGGTAAAAGCTTCGAGTCTTTGCGCGTAGGCTTGCCGCAATTAGATTGTTATGACCTCATCTATCGGCACGGATTGGCAGTGTCAGATGATGGGCAAACACTGCTGATGGCGTCGACCACTGGTAACTTATGGGTGAGCGAAGACGCGGGCGACAGTTGGCAAGCGATTTCGTTTCATTTGCCGCCAGTTTATGCGGTCAAATTTTGTTAGCGCTGTATCGATAATTGTTACTGAAAATCAGACGCTTTGTGTTTTAGGCTGCTTGTCACATATGAGATTGCGAGCATCAATTTTTTATATACTCCCTTATTTCTTCATTTTTTCTTTCTATTTGCGCTTGTATTTAAAGCGTAGCTAGAAAATACCAGTGACAGTATCGTAATTTTTCAAAATATAAGGAAAAGTTTTTCTGTCGTGCTCGAATGTACGAACTGCGAAAAGCGCTTCCTAAAAAGCGCAAGAATAGAAACGACAAAGCGTTTATTTTTTTTGGTCTATGGCTTTTAATATGCCGTCAAAAGCGTCACGCAAAGCCCACGACTTGGCTTCCCAAGTCTGCTGTTTGTCAGCCTCTTGTACACCGCCTTGCAGCAGTTGTTTGGCAGGGCTGCAGGCTTTCACCTTTCGTTCGATGTTATTGATTGCACCTTCATAAATACGGTAACACGCTTCGATATTGCCACTGTTGTACAAAGGCGCGCCAACGTTGATCGCGGAAATAATATTGCTTTGCATCTGACCGATTTCTTCACCACTGCAATCATTTAACACAGTGCTTGAAACAGCGATGGTTTTACGCTCTTGGGTGATTTTTTTGTTTTCGTCTTTGATGGCCGTGGCCTTTCTTTCGAAGACGGCTAACAGGCCATCAAAGGCGTCGCGCATAGCCCATGCTTTTGCGCTCCAATCGTCTAACTTATCGGCAGTTTGTACGCCGTCAAGAAGTGCGCGTTTGGGGCCAGTGCAAATGTCGGCTTTTTTGTTCAAATCTAAAGCGACACCAGCATAAATGCGATAACAGGCTTCAACATTGCCGCTGTTGTAGAGTGGCGCACCCAAGTTGATTGCTCGCTCAATTTCGCTTGCGATGGATTGAATTTGTGGCGGCGAGCATGCATCGAGTAACGCGAGTGGGTGGTTGGGAATGCGTCTGCCATTACTATTTTGTGCGCCAAAAGCTGCCAGTGAAATCCCATTTTTTGTGGCGAGCAATGGTTTAACTATATCAATTGGCACAGCGAAGTTGAGATTTTGTCCGGTCGTAATCACCAAGGTTGAAATGCCAATGACTTCGCCGACATCGTTAAACAGTGGACCGCCAGAGGAACCTGGTGAAATAGGCGCAGAAATTTGCAGCAAAACGCGCTTTGGTGTGAGTTCGCGAATCGCGCTGACCAAGCCGTCCGACACCGTGTTACCCAAACCTAAAGGGTGACCGATGGCGACCACATGTTGTCCAGGTTTTGCTGAACTAGAATCGCCTAAGTTCAAGGCTTTAATGCCATGATCACCAATGCGCAAGACTGCGAGATCTTGCGCGACATCGAATGCCATGACCTCGATGTTTTTAAACTCGCGACCATCAGCGGCAACCACGGTGGCTTCTTTTGCACCTCGTATCACATGCAAATTGGTGACAATCTTGCCGTCTTTCGACACCACAAAGCCGGAACCTAGGCCATTCTCCAATTTAATTAACACCACAGACGGCGTAGCGGCCTCGGCGATTTCAGCGGGGCTTAATTTATTGAGCTTGGTCTCCGCTGCCGAGCTAAAGGGCGCGCTGAGTAAAGAAAGCAGCGCGATGAGAAATGCGGCACAAGTGCTTTTGTGAGGAAAGTGTAAGAAATTCATCATGCCCTTGCCCGAGTTTGTTGACGGCGCATTTCACTAGTGCGTCAAGTGAAATGCTTGAAGCTATCAAGCTAATCGAGTGGTTTGGCAATGTCAATTTTTTTACGCTTCATTGCTTGGATAGTCGGCGCAATCTATATTCAAGTACAAAACCGAAAAGGCCAGAAAATCCAAAGATTGCGCC
>CAYPNW010000083.1:0-5528 GCA_964411965.1 uncultured Burkholderiaceae bacterium | reverse complement strand
GCCGAGTAAAACAGCCATTTTTTTGCATCGTGGACTTTTTCTGCGATTGTTTGGTTGATAAAGTTAACCACTTCCGGAATTTGTCGCATGCTACCGTGAAGAATCTTTTTATCAATATCGCTTAAAACCTCCTTCGCATCCATCTTTAAGCCAGAAAGTATGGCTTGGAAAACTTCGGCAGATGGCACAGATTTATCGTTTTCTAGTTTCGATAAGTACGATTGTTCTATGCCTATCGCGTCTGCCAATTGCGGCTGTGTTAAGTTTCTTTCCGTGCGGATTTGCTTTAATTTTTCGCCGAAGTTCATGTTGGTCGCATCCAGTTAAAAAATACGTTAAGAGAGATGAATCAGGAGTGCCTGAATCATATTCTTAGGTATTCTTTGAGAAATTGAAAGTTGAATAAGCAGGAATAAGCCTGAATTTCAACGTTCAAGCGACCAAAATCTGCTCGAAGGTCGAAAAACATCTGCCAACAACCCAAGCAAAATACTAAAACCAATTACCCATAAGGGCCACGTGGCGGGTGCCCAAACGCCCGTGCTATCAAACGCGTTTAAGACCTCATAACTGAGTGGAACGGCGCTAACCCATAGCAGAGTTGAAAAACGTGGGCGCATCAACAATGCGGGGAGGAACGCGCATAAATACCAAGGAAAGGTGACGGGGCTAACAAGCAATGGCGCCGCTAGCGCGAGTTGTACTGAGGTAGAGATATCTTTAACGTGGCTGGTTGCTGCTCGCCATGCATGCCAAGCGCTGGCCGCGAGAAGCATAAGCAAGCAAATCAAGGCTAAAGCAGCGGCGGTCTGCATGGAGAAATTGGCTTCCAGCGCGGCGTACAGGGGTGATCCAAAGCGCCAACGTTGAAAAAGCAAGCCTATGCTGCCCACGGGGCGCAGGTGCAGCAGCAAAGCCAGGCCGTAGCCTATGGCCACGGTGCTTAGCGCGCCAAGAATTAGGGTGCAGGTTTGGCGCGCTTGGCGTGCCCGTAATAAATAGATGCTGAATGGGAGCAAGAGCACCAAAGGCAGTAATTTGATTAAGGCGCCTAAACCGATCAAAAAACCTGCGGTTCCGCGTCGTCCGGTTTCAAATGCGTATAGTGCAGCAATGACGGCGAGGGCGCTGAATGCGTCGACATGGGCACCGACACCGGTTTCGAGCAACAGCAAAGGTGAGAGGGCCAATAAGGGTAAATGTTGTGGTGTGCCTCTACGAAGCAACCAACGGTAGCCAAGCAGCAAGCTACCTAGGCTGGCTGCGGTGACTAAAATTTTCCAACACCAAATGCCGCCTGTTTTTCCTGCGAGTGCAGAAAAAGCAAATAAAGCTAGGGCCAGCGGTGGGTAAAGGGTTGGATAGGCGGCATGTTCCTCTGGTGTGGGCCAATAGCTGCGCAGGGTTTGTGCGAGCGGCGAATCTGGCGCAACGCGGTAGGGGTCAAGGCCGTTAATAGCGACTGCGCCATCCCATAAGTAGCGTTGCACATCATGCGTAGTGAAGGCAGGGGTGTCGATTAAAAGCAAGCGACTAACGATCCCTGCAATGAGCACCCAGAGTAGCGCTTGCTTTTGCTGGTGGTCGGGCGTGCTTTCTTGTTTTGTGTGCAGCACAGAACTGTGTAAGTGCAGGCCGAACCACGCGCCCAACATTAACAAAGTCAAGCTAAAGTGTACTCCAATATAGGCCCAGCCGCGCCACGCTAGAGGCGCATTGACTAAGAGACTATTGAACCCACATATCAACACCACCAAGACACAAAACCAAGGCAATAGGCGAGGGAGGGCGCGCTCTATGGTTCTACGTATCATTGGTTTGTGCAGAGTGAGTTTGTCGTGTGAGGCGATGTGTACTTGGAGTGTCAGTGAAGCACTTATGCTGGCTCTGCCAACAAAGCCCTGCTTTCGCGCAATGTTTGTGTGCCTGCGTACAAAAATCCACCCATGAAGAGCATCAAAAATGGTGCTAAGCCCCACCAGCCAAGCGCGACGGCCAGTAAAGTGTAGAAGCCATAAAGGGCGGCAAGACTCAGTTCGAACACTTCATCCCCACGCTTACGTTGAGCGTAAGAACGAGGACGTGCTTTGAGGCCTTGATTATGTATCGCGTGTTCGCCCAGTTTGGGCGTGCGTACAAATGGACTGACTGCGCCGCGTAGCCCTTTCCAAACGGCGCGTCCATTATTCAAACTAAGCCCTACGGCGGTGGCTAATAGCGCAGGTACCAGCAACAATTGTTTGCCTAAACTGCGCCAAGTGGGTTTTTGGCCCGCCATAAAAAAGATCAAATGGCTTCCGGTGGATAATAAAAGTAAGGGGCCATCCAATAAAAGCACGGGTAAGGAAATGTCAAAAGTGGAGCCAAAGAAAGTGCTCATGTGTTGACGGACGTACACGCTGGGCAACAAGAAGAAAGCGCTATCGATCAACATCAGTAAATACGCTAAATTGCTTGATAAGTGCAGTGTCGCCTCAAGCTTGATGCGCAATGCCAATGGCGCACGCCAGAGTCGCGGTAGGGTTTTACGCATGACTTGAATCGCGCCTTGTGCCCAGCGGTGCTGTTGGCTTTTAAACGCCGTCATTTCGACGGGTAACTCGCTGGGGCAACCAATATTGTGTAGGTAGACAAAGCGCCACCCCTTCATTTGCGCGCGGTAACTTAAGTCGAGATCTTCGGTAATCGTATCCCACTGCCAACCGCCCGCATCGTGAATGGCTTGCTTGCGCCACAGCCCAGCGGTGCCGTTAAAGTTGAAATACAAGCCGGTGCGCGCGCGCGCTACTTGATCAATGGCGAAGTGCGCATCGAGCATCACTGCTTGCACTTCAGTTAGCGTATTGTAGTGGCGGTTAAGGTGCAGCCATCGTAATTGCACCATACCCACGTCGGGTGCAGAAAAAGCGTGTATCGCTTCTTTCAGCGCCTCAGGCACAGGCACAAAGTCGGCATCGAAAATGGCGATAAACTCGCCTTTTGCGTGCACCAAGCCAGCGCCCAACGCGCCTGCCTTGAAGCCGGTTCGATCAGTGCGATGTAAGTGTTCTATCCAAATGCCAGCGGCACGATGGTGCGCGACTCGCGCTGCCGCCAACACGGTGGTGTCGTCGGTCGAGTCGTCAAGTACTTGAATTTGTAACCGCTCACGCGGATAGTCGAGCGCCGCAACCGCGTCAATCAGTCGCTCAACGACGAAGCGCTCGTTGAAAACGGGCAACTGCACCGTAATGACGGGTAAATCATCTAGCTGCTTTGCCGCTTGCGGCGCCCGACTGCGCCATGCAACCCATGTGAGTTGCAAACGGTGGGCACCATAAATGCATAACAAAAAAAGCAGGCTGTAGTGCCCGAGCAGAACAGCAAATCCAAAAAACTGCAGCATAAGAGTTAGTTAGAAAAGACCCAAGCAACCGAATAGTTGGTTCCTTTGAGGGTGTTTCTACCGCTTGTATTCGGCGTGGCGGAGAACTCGATAGCGTTGCTCTTATCGATCTTCCATCCTGTAGTGAGTTCTAGCTTTGTCAGATCAAACGCCAAGTTCAAATTCGGGTTGGCGATGTTACTGCGTGGCGCTTTGCTGTTGCCTTGGCTCACATTGCCATCGAACTTCGCGCGCAGATAAAGCTCATCGGTCGCGTTGAAGCCGTATTCAAGCAAGTAACGAAATTCATCGGCAGGGGCTTCCGCACGATAACGGTAGCCCACTTCGGCTCCGAGATACCCGTAGCGGCCTAGTCCATAGCCTAAAAGCAGGCGGCCCTCGACGTCCTCTTGACGGTTACCGAATGGGATTTTCTCATTGCGTGAATAGAGATAAGGTGCTTTAAAAAGTAAGGATGTTGAAACCACTAAAGAACCTTGTTTAAGCAATTGATAGCGCAGCCCAAGATCAACGTCGCCAATGCCGCCATTTTCAACTTTGCCTGTGGGGTATTTCACGGTCAGCCCTTTGTAGGGGACCGAGCCAAAAAAAGTCAGTGAGTCGGTAATGCCATACTCTAAGTAGTAGGTGATGTTCGCATCAGTAAAGCGCGCTTGACCCGGCACATTGCCACCAAACGATTTATCGCTCGAAAAATAATTGAACGAGAGCTTGTTGTAAAACGTATCTTCTTTCGCCGTCCACGCACCTGCGTAAGCGGCATTGGGCAAACTGGAAAGCGCAATCAGCGCAAGCATGGCGGTCGCTGGGGCGCGAAAAAAACGATACTGAATTGACATGAAAAACTCCTAAGTCGTAAGGAACGGCGGCGAAAAATCAGTTAAAAACTCAGTTTTTTCCCGATTGGGGGTAAGAAAGACGCATTAAAGTGAATTGGTCGCTGAACGCTGCGATTACTTACATTGCTTGTTTTACATGGTTGGTTTCTGTTCCATGACGCTCGCTTCAAATTCAAATTGCTGGCAAGAGACCTCTGCACAACTTACTGCGCGGCCGAATTATGCTTCTGTGATGCTCGCTGTACAGTCGTACAGGTGCGCTTCTCGAAGCAAACTTCGGCCGCTCGCTACAGTTGTGCTGAGGTCTTGGAAATAGCACTGCCGCCGATTTGCCCGTTATTTTTCTCGCCTCAAGTTGTGTGAACGAGAAACCAAGCACCTCATTCCTACGCGGCATAAAGATTATTCAATCTACCAGTCTTATCAAAACACGCGTGAAGTCCAATACTGTTTGTGTAGAAGGATGTAATGGTGTCGCGAACGTATTGATAAAAGCTCAGTTCACCTTACTGTGCAGCTGCACTTCACGAAGCAAACTTCGATTGTTTGCTGCAGTTGTGCAGAGATATCTGAAAGTAGGGTCGACGACATGGTCGAATGAAATTATGTAAAAGAGGAATTTGAAATGAAAATAGTAAAAATGCCTGCACCTTTAGGTGCTCGGGTCGACGACGTCGATTTAAAAAAATTGAGCAGTCAGGAAATCAAGCAGTTGCAAGACGCTCTGCTGCAGTTTGGGCTTTTACATATACCTAAGCAAGGCTTAACGCCTCAAGAGCAAATTCAAGTATCGTCAATCTTTGGCGAACTGGAAGACTTTCCGCCTGCGGCGAATCAGCTTGTGGCCTATCCACAAATATTTCGCGTGGCAAGTCGTTATGGCGATGGCCACGTTGAGGTTGGTCGTTATTGGCATTCGGATGGCTCATTTCGACAAATCCCGACGACCATGTCGATTTGGTATTTGGTTCAAAAACCTGAAGAGGGCGGAGAAACGTTGTTCACGGATATGCAGTTTGCCGCGCAAAGCTTGCCGCCTGAAAAGTTAGAAGCGTTGAAGTTGTTGGAGACATTTCATCGCAATGGCGTGCGGCACCCATTGTTAATGCCACATCCCAAAACCGGGCAACTTGCTTTGTATTTGAATGTAGGATTAACGGGAGGTTTTGTAGGCTATTCACCCGAAGCCTCTGCGCTGCTAATTGCTGAATTAAATCAGCATTTGTCGCGCCCGCATGCGGTGTATGCGCATCATTGGGAAGAAGGAGATTTTGTCATCGCTGATAATTATCGTGTCGCTCATC
>CAYPNW010000082.1:9351-10525 GCA_964411965.1 uncultured Burkholderiaceae bacterium | reverse complement strand
ACCGCAACACTCATCATGAGCTTGGTCAGCAACTCGCTACTTGCGCTGATCTTGCCGCTATTTGATTTCAACGGACGTAAGCGATGCGCAATCACCGGGTTCAATACTGCTTGTACATCTTCGGGAATCACATGATCACGGCCTTCCAATGCCGCCCAAGCACGAGCGGCCTGCACCAAAGCAATTGCTGCGCGCGGGCTCATGCCTTCAGCGAAAAATTCACCTGAACGCGTGGCGTGCGCAAGCGACTGCACATAATCAATGAGTGAAGAGGAAGTATGAATTTGCCGCAGCGCGCCCTGTACTTCGATTAGTTCCTCTGGGCGCATAACAGCATGCATATTGCGCAGTAGGCTGCGTCTATCCTCGCCCATGAGCAATGCCCGTTCCGCCGCCGCATCGGGGTAACCCAGCGATAAGCACATTAAGAAACGGTCTAATTGGGATTCAGGTAAGGCAAAGGTACCCACTTGGTGGGTCGGGTTTTGCGTTGCAATAACGAAGAATGGATGGGGCAGGGTGCGCGTTTGCCCTTCGGCAGTGACTTGCTGTTCTTCCATCGCTTCAAGCAGCGCGGATTGGGTTTTCGGTGTGGCACGGTTGATTTCGTCTGCCAACAAAACTTGCGTAAAGATAGGGCCAGGATGGAATACAAACTGGCTTTTTTCGCGCGCGAAAACGGAGACACCGATGACGTCGGCGGGTAAAAGGTCACTGGTAAATTGCAGTCGATTAAATTGCAAGCCAAGCGAAATCGCCAAGGCATGTGCTAAGGTAGTCTTGCCCACGCCGGGGACATCCTCAATCAGCAGATGTCCGCCTGCAAGCAAGCAAACTAAGGCTTGCCTAATTTGCCCTTCTTTTCCGATAATGACTTGATTGACTTGTTTGGCAACGTCGTGAACTTTCGCGAACATGTTTTAGCCTTTGTAAGAGAGTCGGGAATAAATGGTGCGCGGGCTGGCGCTTGGAAGTGTAAACCGATTGCCTCGATTTTGTTTTTTTGTGTCGATTTTCTTGCGAAATATTTGATGTATTTGCCAAAAACAAAAAATAGGTTGAAACTCAACTGCATTGGCCGTATGAGACGTAAGTCCTCATAAGCTATAACCAGCAAATGAATATTAAAACAAAGCATATGACGACCGCATTTTTTTCCCACGCCGATTGTGCT
>CAYPNW010000082.1:3019-9251 GCA_964411965.1 uncultured Burkholderiaceae bacterium | reverse complement strand
GAATATTAAAACAAAGCATATGACGACCGCATTTTTTTCCCACGCCGATTGTGCTCGACACGAAATGGGCGCTTGGCATCCTGAATCACCGCAGCGCTTACAAGCGATTCAAGATCAGCTTATTGCAAGTCGCATCGATAGTCTGCTTGAGCACCGCGAGGCGCCCTTAGCGCAAATGTGTGACATCGTACGCGTGCATACTCCAGCGTCGATCGCTCGCATCATCGAAAACAGTCCCAGTTCGACAAGCGAAGAGGCCTACTTTTCGCTCGATGCCGATACTTGCTTAAATGCCCATTCATGGCGCGCCGCATTGCGCGCGGCGGGTGCTGCCATTGCAGCGACGGATGCCGTGATTGATGGCGAGGTGGCGAACGCCTTTTGCTCCATTCGCCCGCCAGGCCACCATGCGACACCGGTCGAAGCCATGGGCTTTTGTTTGGTCAATAACATCGCCGTAGCGGCGAAATATGCGCTGGAAAAACGCGGCTTGCAGCGGGTCGCCGTGGTGGATTTTGATGTGCATCATGGCAATGGTACGGAAGCAGCATTTGCTGGCGACCCTCGCGTGCTCATGGTGAGTTTTTTTCAGCACCCGTTTTATCCTTATTCGGGCACTGAGCGCCCGGCGGCGAACATGCACAACGTTCCGGTTCCCGCCCACTCTTATGGCGACCTGGTGCGTAAGATCGTACTTGATACTTGGTTGCCAGCGCTGCACCTACACCAACCAGAAATGATTTTCATCTCGGCTGGGTTTGATGCGCATCGCGAAGACGACATGGGGCAAATGGGTTTAGTCGAGGCGGATTATGCTTGGATGACGCAACAAATAATGCGCATCGCAAGCCAATACGCAAATGGGCGCATTGTCAGTTGTTTGGAAGGAGGGTATAACTTATCGGCTTTAGGACGCAGCGTTGTTGCGCATGTAAAGGTCATGGCTGATCTGGATTAACGCTTTCGTGAGCTGGTGTATTTTCACGTATGAATTGACGTCGACACAAAAAAGTCACTGGAGAGCTGCATGGCAAGACCGGAGAAAATTCGACTAGGCGAAATCCTATTGCAACAAAAGCTCATGTCGGAAGAGCAATTGCAATTCGCCTTGGCGGAACAAAAGCGCACCGGGCGCAAGCTGGGCCGTTTGTTTGTCGAAAATGGTTTTGTCACTGAAGAGCAAATCTCCAGCGCCTTGGCGCGACAGTTAAATATTCCCTATCTCAATCTCAAGCAAACCAACATCAAGCCCACAGCGGTGCGGCTTTTGTCTGAGATTCAAGCACGCCGTTTTCGTGCCATTGTTTTAGACGACCAAGAGCCCGCCATGCTGGTGGGTATGGCTGATCCAACCGACTTGTTTGCTTATGATGAAATCACGCGGCTGGTAAAACGTAATATTGTTTTAGCAGTAGTAAATGAAACCGAGCTGCTCGCCACGATTGATAACGTGTATCGACGTACGGACGAAATCACCGATTTTGCCCGTGAACTTGAACAAGAATTGGGCGAAACCAGTGTGGAGTTTGGTTCGGCAGGTTTGGCCCCAGGTTCAGAAGATGCGCCGGTCGTCAAATTGTTGCAATCGGTGTTTGACGATGCTACTCAAATCCGCGCCTCCGACGTGCATATCGAGCCGCAAGAAAAGCGTTTACAGATTCGTTTTCGGATTGATGGCGTATTGCATTTACAGACCGAGGCCGACGCGAAAATTGCAGGCTCTTTAGCACTGCGCCTTAAGCTGATGTCGGACATGGATATTTCAGAAAAACGTGCGCCACAGGACGGACGTTTTGTGATTAAAGTGCGACAACAGCAGATTGATGTGCGTATTTCCACCATGCCGACCCAATTTGGCGAATCCATCGTTATGCGTTTGCTCAATCAAGGTGGTGGCGCGTTGAATTTAGATCGCTTGGGCATGCCCAAGGCCATGCTAGAACGCTTTCGCTCCATCATTAAACGGCCAAATGGATTAGTTTTGGTGACAGGCCCTACGGGCAGTGGCAAGACCACAACTTTGTACGGCGCCTTGTCTGAACTGAATACGCAGGAAAAAAAATTAATCACAGTAGAAGACCCGGTGGAATATCGTTTGCCTGGCGTCAATCAAGTGCAAGTGAATGAAAAAATTGACCTGACCTTCGCCAAGGTTTTGCGCGCGTCTTTGCGGCAAGATCCTGATGTGCTTTTGCTCGGGGAAATGCGCGACCAAGAAACCGCGCAAATTGGTATGCGCGCTGCGATGACGGGGCATTTGGTCTTATCCACATTGCATACCAACGACGCGGTGAGTACGCCGATTCGCTTATTGGATATGGGGGTGCCGCGCTATATGATGGGCAGCTCATTGCAGGCGGTGTTGGCACAGCGTTTGGTGCGCGTGATCTGTGAAAGTTGCCGCCAAGTGCATAGCATTTCGCCCCATGAGAGGGAATGGCTCAGCCACGATTTATTGGGACAAGTTGATCAGCACACCTACCACGCAGGACGGGGTTGTGGGCACTGCAATGGCACGGGTTATCGTGGCCGAATCGGGGTGTATGAACTCTTGGAAATGACCTCTCCAGTGGTGGCTGCCACGCACAACGAAGACGCTGCACATTTTATGCGGGTAGCAAAACAGCAAATGGGCGGACATACCTTGCGCAAACATGCGACTGAGTTGGTTTTGTCTGGCGTGACCACGGTAGGTGAAGCGATGCGTATTAGCAATGAGCAAGAGGAATAAGCGCGATGCCATTTTTTGCCTATAAAGCGCGCAACGCACGCGGCGAGTTGGTGGAAGGTGTGCTTGAAGGCATCGACAGCGGCGGTGTCGCCAACCAACTTGTGAGCACTGGCATCACGCCGGTACAAATTAATGCGACGAGCAATCCAAATGGTGATGGCGCAAAACGATTTTGGAATCAAATTTTTGCCGATAAAGTACGGCCAATTGATGTGCAATTATTTAGCCGCCAACTCTACACCTTGCTGAAGTCAGGTGTGCCCATCATGCGTGGACTGACGGGCTTGCAAGAATCGGCAATCAACAAAGCATTTGCAAAATTGATTCAGGATTTGCGTGAATCCTTAGATGCAGGGCGTGAGCTTTCATCGGCCATGCGCCGCTATCCGAATGCGTTTTCAGCGTTTTACATCAGCATGGTGCGGGTTGGTGAACTGACGGGTAATTTGGAAAACATCTTCTTACGTTTGTACGGCCACTTGGAATTTGAACGCGAAATGCGGGAGCGCGTGAAAACCGCCTTGCGTTACCCCATGTTTGTGGTGGCCGCGATGGTCATTGCAATGGTGGTCATCAATATTTGGGTGATACCCGCTTTTGCGAAAGTCTTTAAAGGCTTTAACGCTGAGTTGCCTTTCATGACGCGTATTTTGATAGGTATATCTGATTTTTTTGTCAATTATTGGTACGTGCTGGCTGGTTTGTTGGTGGCTGCAATCGTTGCGGTGCGGATTTTCATTGCAAGCCCGCCCGGTCGTTTTGCGTGGGATAGAGCGAAGCTGAACTTACCCATTGTAGGAAGAATCGTTTTGAAAGCCACGTTAGCGCGTTTTGCGAGAAGTTTCGCGCTGTCGAGTAAAAGCGGCGTACCTATCGTACAGGCCTTAAATGTGGTGGCACAAACCGTCGACAACACCTTTATCGCCAGCCGCATCGAACACATGCGTGATGGGGTTGAGCGCGGCGAAAGCATTTACCGCTGCGCTGTGGGCGCAAAAGTCTTCACTCCTGTGGTGCTGCAAATGGTGGCGGTGGGTGAAGAGTCTGGCGCCATTGATGATTTGATGGACGAAATTGCGCTGATGTATGAACATGAGGTGGAATATGAACTCAAGACGTTGTCGTCAAATATTGAGCCCATATTAATCGTCATTTTGGGCGCAATGGTGTTAGTGCTGGCATTGGGTATATTCTTACCAATTTGGGACTTGGGCAAAGTGGCGTTACGCCGATAAACGCCTATCCTTACCACGATTGACCAGAGGATTTGTGCGTTGCCTGAGACGTTTTTTTGACAAGAGTTGCGCTCGTGTCACGACGCAATTGTGAATCTTTGTTGCGTAATATCAGGTTTTGTTTGCTTGGTGCGTTAATGCAACATGGAGCGGCGTTTGCCCTGTAAAAAGGGTGTATGATTTGCTGAGTGGCAACATGTTGGCTGAAGGGTAGTTTCAGCTCGCCTCAGTGGGTGATTCTTCGTGTTCTTTTGATCTCGTTATTTCGATTTATCTTCATCGTTTTGTTCTCTACTAAGGATCTGTCATGAAAAAAAATCAAACTGGTTTCACCCTGATTGAATTAATCGTTGTGATTACGATTTTGGGCATTCTTTCCGCCTTTGCTTTGCCACGTTTCGCTGCGCTGCAAACGGATGCGCGCATCGCAAAAATGAATGCAGCTTTGGGCTCGTTGAAGGCCGCAGCCGCATTGGCGCACTCGGTGCAGCTCACGCAAGGCTTAGCACCTGGCGCATCCGTTGCGCTTGAAGGTTCTGTCATTACGATGGCAAACGGTTACCCGCAAAGTACAAACGTATCTATTGGACACGCAGCAGGTTTCGCAACGGCTGCCGGTGTCGCGTTTCCTGAGTACGTGTTAGCCAGCACAGCAACGGTTTTCACAGTCACGCCAGATGCCAGCCACCCAGCTTGCGCCGTGACATACACGGTGGCTGCAGCGGGTAATTCGCCCACTTACAGCAATGCAGCAGTGACGGTCGCAAATTGCACTTAATTCAACGTGTAGCAGGTTTTAACGCCGCCACCAACAACTTGGTGCCGGCGACATTGGAGTTTTTTGAGGAGAAGCACATGAAACACACATCCATTCCCGTATCGCGTACCCAATCTGGTTTCACTTTGATTGAATTGGTCATGGTGATTGTTATTTTAGGTATTTTGGCGGCAACGGCATTGCCGAGATTTGTTAATTTAAGTGGTGACGCAAATAACTCCGTTGCGCAAGGCTTCGGTGGCGCTCTAAGTTCGGCATCCGCGATCAATTATGCTGCATGTGCTGCACGCGGTTTTCCAGGCGCGAGCGTTCCTGGCGTATGCGTCAAAGTGGGGCTTTGTGCAGACATAGGCGCTGCGATGACGCCGCCTGTGACGATAACCGTTGGTGCTTTGCCAGCAACCACTACACAAGGTACGTTGTACATTGTTACTAATTCGCCCGTCGCGACAGCTGGTGCGACAGCAACTTGTGCTGCGACCTATGGCAACGGCGCTGCCGGTGTCGGTTTTAGTTACAATGTGACTGGTACCTAAGGGCACAGTCAATGCGATAAACGGGTCGTTAATTTGCTGCCCGCTTATCGCATTCACATCAAACAGAGCTTGAAATCATAGCGAGCAAATGTGCGATGGGAAAACCAACAGTATTTTGTGCGAGAGGGAAAAGGGGTTTTACCCTGATTGAATTGGTCATGGTGCTGATTCTGGTTGGAATTCTCGCCGTAGCCGTCATCCCCCGTTTAGCTCCACCCGATACCTTCGACACACGCGGTTTTTTTGATCAGAGCATTGCCATGCTTCGGTACGCGCAAAAAACCGCCATCGCCCAAGGGCGCAATGTCTTCGTCAATATCAATCCGACAGTTATCTGCCTCACTTACGTAGCTGATGCTTCCTGCTCAGCAAGCTCCACTGCCGATCAAGTGTTGGATCCCGCGACCAACACGTGGTTTACCAAATCGGCGCCGAGTGGTGCATCACTAGGGGTTGCTCAATCGTTTTCCTTCACCGCCTTGGGGAGACCAAATCCGAATAATTCGGTCAACCTCGCAATGTCTGGTGCTGGCATAAGTCAGACGATTGTGGTGGAAAGGGATACCGGCTATGTGCACTAAATTCAACCACAAGCAAAAGGGTATTTCTTTAGTGGAATTGGTCATGTTTATCGTGATCGTGAGTTTGGGCATCGTTGGCATTTTGTCTGTCATGAATGTCACGTCCAAATCCAGCGCCGATCCGCTGCAACGTAAGCAAGCGATTGCGGTCGCAGAATCTTTATTGGAAGAGATCGAACTCCAAGCGTTTACGTTTTGTGACCCTGATGACCCGAACGCCAGTGTGGCAACTTCTGCTGCAACATGTACTACGCCGCAAGGCTTGGGCCCAACGGCGGGAGAGACGCGCTACACCAACCCGCGCTTTGATAATGTGGGTGATTACGATGGCTTCTCAATGACGGGGGGGATTCGCGATATTTTTAATGCCA
>CAYPNW010000082.1:0-2919 GCA_964411965.1 uncultured Burkholderiaceae bacterium | reverse complement strand
CGTAAGCCAATTGATGGCTACCTCGATCTAAACCGACGCAGTGGGCTGAGTGATGTTGCTGACACTGCGGCTAGGCGTATTTCGCGTGACTTGCATTTGGCCTTGCCAAATAGTGTTCGCACCGTGCCTAGTAATGACCATTGTTTAGAGTTCCTACCCACTATTGCAGGTGGCAGATATCGGGCAGGTATTGATGCGAGTGGTGGCGGGAATCTGTTTAACACGGCGACACCCATCAGCAGTTTGGATTTTTTTGGCGGGCTAAGTACCAATCCTAGCGCAGGTGACTTATTGGTGGTGTACAACTTAGGCATCGTCGGTGCTGATGCCTACAATCGCGATAATCTTGCCACCATTGCGTCGGTGGCTGGTAATACCCTCAATTTTAGCGCCGCAAAATTGTTTCCCTTGAATTCGCCCGCTAACCGCTTCCAAATTGTGTCTGGTGCTGAGCAAGCGGTGTTCTATGTATGTAGCGGCCCCATCGGTATTGATGCAGCAGGCAATGGCACAGGGACATTAGTGCGTTTAAATGCCTACGGTATTAATGCGACGGAGCCCGTCACTTGCCCAGTGCCGCCAACGAATGCGGCAATCCTTGCGCAAAATATTAGTACTTGCCAATTCTCTTATGCGGCGGGCGTGACCACGCGTGGCGGATTGGTGTCAATGCGTTTGGGTATAACGCGCAATAATGAAACGGCAAATTTGTACCAGGACGTCCATATTAACAATGTGCCCTAAAAAATCTTGTTGGAAGAAGTTCGGCAAAACATGACGAAAAAAATGGCTTTTTTACGTTCGCACGGCTTGGTAAGCACTGGGCAACAGGCTGGCTTTAGCTTGGTGTCGGCGATTTTTTTGTTGGTGATTTTTACGGCCTTGGGCGCAATTATGCTGACCGTGTCTGGTGTGCAGCAAACAGAATCGACGCAAGATTTACAAGGCAGTAAAGCCTATCAAGCGGCAAAAGCGGGCATTGATTGGGCGGCTTATCGCGTGCTGGCACCAGAAAATGCCAATCGCACCACGGCACCGTTTACGGCGCAATATACTTGTGCAGCACTGCCGCCACCAAGTTTAGCGGGCGCTTTGGCTGGCTTTACGCTCAACGTGAACTGCGTGCGTAGTGATTTTATAGAGGCGGGCAACACCATTTCTGTGTATCAAATTACGTCTATTGCGACATTTGGTGTGTCACCGAATCCAAGTTTTGTCTCGCGCCAACTGACGGCAACAATTAACACTTGTCGGGCTACGCCAAATGGCGCACCATGCTCTTAATTTACTCATACTTTTGGTAGTATATTTTTTGATCGCCTATAAATAGTGCGCAAATAGCATTTATTTTTATAAAAACAGGGCAGTATTTGATCTAATCATGTTTTTTTATCGCCAATTTATGCAATCGACAGCTTTAGTTTTCGGTGCCCGCGTGGTGCTAGGTTTGTGCTATCGCCGTCTGTTTTTTCAATCAATTGCGTCGATTTTTCTCTTGCTGGTAGCCGCCATGAATGTTCATGCTGCATTGGTTGAGTTCAATAGTTCGGGAGGCACCAACGCCACTAACGGTCTGCATTTCTACATCGAAGACACCACAAAAATTCAGGTGCGACGACTCAATAACACGGGGCAAGTGTATTTGCCCACTGCCATACCACCCAACCCCAGTCTTGATAACGGTATTTTTATTCGCGCCAATGGCTTGGTTTATGGGCCGTCGCATAACGTCGGCGCGGCGTTTAATCCCACTGGTGGTAACTACAACACGTTCTCGATTTCTGCCACCACACCAGCGAACCCCGCATCACCTGGCGTGCAACAAAGTGCCACGGGAAATTTTGGCATTAACGCGGGGCCACAAGTGTCGGTGGTTTGGCGTTACACGACGCCGCTCGATTTTTTAACGGCCGAAGTGACCTTGACCATTCCTGCCGGATACCCTGTCAGTGCCGCTAACCCCGTACGTTATTACCATGTGTTTGACACGTTTTTGGGTGGTAGCGATTCTGGTTGCGGCGTACGATTTGTTGATAGCAACAATCATGTCGTGGTGGGCACTTATCCACCGCCGGTTGGCAGAAGCTGCCCTTCTAGCACCTCAATACCTGCTGGCGTAACGATAGTAGAGTCGTTTCGCGAACGCAGTGGCCGTAGTTTTACCAACTTTTGTACAGCAGTATGGAGTTCATTTTTTAACAACGGCGCACCGAATTGTTCTGTGAACCAAGCCGCAGCAATGAGTAACACTATCGTTACCACGTTTCAAGACACGGGCATTGGTATTCAATATGACTTCACGGCCAGTGGCACGTATACGTTTAGCTATGATTTTGTGATCGGCTCCACTGCAGTGCCCGCGTATGACCATATCGAGATACGGCACGATGGCAGTGCCACCTTGTGCCCTGAAAACGTCACCGTATTGGCATGTACCTCCACAATATTGCCTTGTCCTGCGGCGAATATTGTGAGTACTGGCACCATCACAGGCAATATCGTCGCGACACCTTCGACACCGGCATTTAGCCCAACCCCAAGTTCGTTTTCGATAGGCGGTAGCGGCAGCGTCGGTGGGTCTTCACAAACCATCCGCTTTCAAGGCGCCGCGCCAGGCGGCACCTATACACTGAGCGCGAATGGCATCAGCGGAACTCCACCCTTAAACGGGACGCGCTGTTGGAATGGAAGTAGTTCGAGTTGCAGCATCGTCGTAAGTAACACGCCTTGTGTGACGAATTTCGAATGCCTCGAAACTGGGCTCACATATAACAATTTAACGGCCGCACCGAGCGCGCGCAATCCGTTATATACAAAAATTGCTGGTACGCCCTTTAGCTTTGATGTGGTTGCCTTGCAGGCGGGTGGTGTGCAATCAACCACCTACCTTGCGAACAATGTGAGGGTTGAGCTGTTCGA
>CAYPNW010000081.1:4979-10530 GCA_964411965.1 uncultured Burkholderiaceae bacterium | reverse complement strand
TGAAAATTAAAACGAGCGTTGCGCACTTAAATCGGTGTTAGAAATTACAAAGCGTCAATTCAAACGGTACATCATTCTCGAACAGTTTTGGCTTTGAAACGCCGCCTTGTGACATAAAACGTATCCAAAGCATGTATTTATTCGCAGATATTTCTGGAATAGCGCCTAATTCTTGATCGAGTTTGACACGCAAGAGTTGGTACATTTTGCCCTGCAACATTTGTTGGTAGCTACTATTGTTGGCAATGACTTTAACGGTGGAGCCGGATTCTCTAAGTAAGCCTAAGACGACATTAATTGCATCAAACAGCGGCGCAATGGGCGCAAACCAAGAAGAGATATCGGCAAAACGTTTTTCAGCGCTATTTTGTTGCCAGGCGTGGTAACTTGGCAGATCAAATTCACAGGCACCGCCCGGAATAATCGTTCGACCGCGTATGCTCATTAGCCATTCATTATCACGCACATTTTGGCCGGTCTTTCCGGTCGCTGCGATCAATGCACTGCTTACACGGTCGACGTCGCTGAGAACTTCGTCCAAGCGCTCAGCTTGTACGTTGGGGTTGGACTTAAAACTGATTAAAGTTTGCTTTTGGCGCTCAAGTTCTTGTAGAAGATCAGACTTCAAATCGGCACGACCAGCGACTTCGAGCATTTCGAAAATGGTGGAAAGCGCGACATGATGTTGCAACGGGTGAGATTGATGGATGAAAAAATTAAATTTTTCATACAAATCTTCCAATCGCAGTAACGTGCGAATACGCTCGTTGAAAGGGTATTCGTAAACAATCAAAATAATATTCCTGTCATGAGGATGGCGGCGCGGGTTTCACGTGATTCTGAACCATGCGCCGCAAAATTACAAACGTTGCTTTTGTTTTATGCTGAAAATTTTCGGTAAGCCTGCGCGTTTGCTTTACTCAGAGCTTCGTCTGAGCGCACTTCTTTACAATGGGTTCGTTTTATTTCGCTAATTGAGTTTTCCAAATGCCTAGTTTTGCCAGCATCAAAAATTGGTCTTGCCGCTTATTTTTTGCTCAATTCACAATATACACGGTGGAGTGTCTTGACTTGGTGCTTGATGCTATCGAGCGGACCCTCGTTCAAAATGACATCGTCAGCCGCTTCTAGCCGCTGCGTGCGCTTTACTTGATTTAGCATAATCGCCTCCACCTGATCTCTGCTGAGATGATTTCTCTGCATAACCCGGGTTATTTGTACCTCCTCGGGGCAATCGATCACAAGAATGCGGTTGACTCGCTTTCGCCAGTTGCCGGACTCGACAAGCAGAGGAACCACGAATATTGAATAAGCTCCGTTTGCATTAGCGGCTTGCTGTTCTGCTTCAGCACGTATCATGGGGTGCAGAATACTTTCAAGCTTGGCTTTTTGCGTCGCATCGGCAAAGACCAATTCGCGCATCTTCTCTCGATTAAGCGCACCATTCGGCAAGATGAAGTCATCCCCAAAAAGCTGCGCAATTGCGGCAATTGCACCGCCATTTGGTTTGGTTAGCGCATGGGCAATTTCGTCTGTATCAATCAACTCTGCGCCGAGTTCTTGAAACATGAGAGCGACCGTCGTTTTACCGCTCCCGATACCACCTGTCAGACCTATGCTGAAACGCATGTGCTTCGATTAGGTTACTGCGCGCAAATATTGCGCAGTGATAGATTGCCCCCATAGCATAGCGATCAAGCCTGCGGCTGCAAGATAAGGCCCGAAAGGGATAGGTTTTTCGCGATTCATTTTCTTCGTCAAAATCAGCGAGATACCAACCACCGCACCGACTAATGAGGACAGAAGAATAATCAACGGTAGCATGCTCCAGCCCAGCCAAGCACCAAGGGCGGCTAAGAGTTTAAAGTCGCCGTAGCCCATGCCTTCCTTTCCGGTGGCGTGCTTAAAAAGCCAATAAATCGACCACAGTGTCAGATAACCTACTGCAGCGCCGATGACTGCGCTATGTAGCGACGTAAATGTGCCGAAAAGATTGACCAATAAGCCGCCCCAAAGCAAGGTGAGTGTTAAGTCATCAGGAAGTAATTGCGTGTCGGCATCAATAAACGTTAACGCAAGTAAAAACCAAAGAAACACGGCTGCTGCCAAACCGGTCACGCCACTGCCAAAACGCCAAATCATGTAACCAGTGAGACATGCGGTGAGGGTTTCAACAATGGGGTAGCGCGGCGAGATAGGCGCTTTGCAACTAGTACATTTCCCACCAATCACCAAGTAACTAAAGACAGGTATGTTTTCCAGCGCTGAAATTTGGTGTCTGCAAGCTGGGCAGGCTGAACGCGGTACCACTAGGTTGTAACGATCCGTATGAAGCGGCTCTTGATTGTTCTCAGCAGCGACGAAGTTATCAATTTCGCGTTGCATCATGGTCGGTATGCGATGAATGACCACGTTGAGGAAGCTACCAACTAATAAACCAACGAGAATCGCTACCGCCGTGGGAAACCAGGTCCCAGGCGGTGCCGAATAAAGTAACTCGAGCATTAAACAACCGAGCCGAGTTTGAAAATAGGGAGGTACATGGCGATAACAAGGCCACCGATAATCACACCAAGAATCGCCATGATGAGGGGTTCCATCAGGCTGGATAATGACGCCACGGCTTCATCGACTTCATCCTCATAAAAATCAGCCACTTTTCCTAGCATTGCATCTAGAGAGCCGGATTCTTCGCCGATCGATACCATCTGCGTGACCATATTGGGAAATACGTCTGCATTCTGCATCGCGACTGTCAGACTAGTTCCAGCCGTCACTTCCGACTGGATTTTTATTGTCGCGTCAAGGTAAACGGCATTTCCCGCTGCACCACCAACCGAGTCTAGCGCTTCAACCAAGGGTACACCAGCGGCAAACATTGTAGCTAAGGTCCGCGTCCAGCGCGCCATTGTTGCCTTCCGAATGACTATGCCAAAAATGGGAAGTTGCAGAAGCAAACGATCCATAAATCTTTGCATTTTTAGTGATCTTTTCCAAGTTTGGAAAAAGAAATAAAGAACACCAAATATGCTGCCAAAGATGAGGTACCAGTATGTAACAAAAAAATCTGAAATCGCCATAACGACCAATGTTGGCCCAGGCAAGTCAGCACCAAAACTGGTGAATACTTGTTTGAAGGCAGGCACAACCCAAATCATAATGACAGCAGTAACAATAAACGCGATTGAAAGAATGGCAATCGGATAAGTTAAAGCCGACTTAATTTTCGCTTTGATGGCTAATGTCTTTTCTTTATAGATTGCTAAACGAGTCAATAAATCTTCTAAAATACCGGCCTGCTCGCCAGCGCCCACTAAGTTGCAAAACAGAGCGTCGAAATAAAGCGGATACTTTCTAAACGCGCTATTTAGGCTAGTTCCGGTTTCTACGTCAGCGCGGATATCTTGCAGAAGCTTCGACACTGACGGATTCGCATGGCCTTTACCAACGATATCGAAGGACTGTAGTAGCGGTACGCCAGCCTTCATCATTGTCGCCAACTGCCGCGTGAACAAACTAATATCCTTATCCGTAATCTTTTTTCCAGAAGAATAAGTTTTTTTCTTCAGCTTGGTAACAAGGATGCCTTGGCGCCTTAAAGTTGCATTGACAATCGCCTCGCCGCTTGCGCGCAATTCTCCCCTGACAGTTTTGCCAAGCTTATCCTTGCCCTCCCAAGCATACAAAATTTCTTTGACTTGGTTGGTTTTAAGTGGACGATTTGAGGTAGTTGCCATCTTGCTAGTCCTGTTCCATTATTCGTTGGTGCATCCTAGTACTTCTTCTAAACTTGTAATGCCTTGTTTTACTTTTTGCAAACCTGCTCGGCGCAAACCTAAAACGCCTTCATTTTCAGACTGCAATTTTATTTCTAGCGCCGATGCACTTGTTAAGATAAGTCGTTCTAAGGCTTCGGTGATCGGCATGATTTGGTAAATACCTACTCGTCCTTTATAACCGGAGCCGTTGCAGCGCTCACAGCCGACTGGACCATAGGGTTTCCACGTGCCATCCAACTCTTCTTCTTTAAACCCTGCCTGAAGCAAAATATCATCGAGGATAGTTACTGGTTGTTTACATGTGCACAGTCGTCGTGTTAATCGTTGCGCTGTAATCAAGATGACCGACGACGCAATGTTAAATGGTGCAACGCCCATATTCATTAAACGCGTTAAGGTCGAAGGCGCATCATTCGTGTGCAAAGTTGAAAACACCATATGGCCAGTTTGCGCTGCTTTAATGGCAATATCGGCAGTTTCCAAATCCCGAATCTCACCGACCATGATAATGTCGGGATCTTGCCGCAGGAAAGACTTCAGAGCAACGGGGAACGTCAAGCCTGCTCTGTCGTTAATGTTGACCTGATTAACCCCAGGTAAATTAATCTCAGCTGGGTCCTCCGCGGTTGAAATGTTAATCCCGGGTTTGTTGATCACATTTAGGCAGGTGTAGAGCGAAACAGTTTTCCCTGAACCTGTTGGACCAGTTACTAGCACCATGCCGTATGGTCGTTGGATCGCATCAAGCAAAGTTTCTTTCTGGTCTGGATCATAGCCCAACGCGTCAATACCCATTTGCGCCTGCGAGCCGTCCAAAATACGCATGACTATTTTTTCACCAAACAGAGTCGGCAACGTACTGACCCGGAAATCAATCGCTTTGGTTGGTGAGATAGCGAGTTTCATGCGGCCATCTTGCGGGACGCGTTTTTCAGAAATATCCAGCTTAGAAATAACTTTAATGCGTGAAACCAGTTTTTCTTTGATCGCAAGTGGCGGCTGAGCGATTTCCCGCAATTCACCATCCACACGGAAGCGTATGCGATAGAATTTTTCGAAAGGTTCAAAATGGAGGTCCGACGCGCCCATGTTGATCGCATCTATCAGCATTTTTTGTAAAAATTTGACGATTGGTGCGTCGTCGACGTCAGTGTTTTGCGTATCTGCGGGGACACCAGAACTCAGATCGTCCTCGTTAAATTCAATGTCAAAATCATCACCAGCAAGATCATTTAGGCTTTGCTCAGAACTTTTTCCTAGTTTATCGAGCAGTTTGACCAACGCGTCATGTTGCACAACGACCAGTTCCACGCCCAAGCCGGTTTGAAATTTAATCTGATCCAGCGCGTTGGTGTTAGTTGGGTCGGAAATGGCAAGGGAGATTTTGTTACCGCGTTTAGCAAGCGCGACCATGCGTTGCTGTTGCATCAGTTTCACATCGACAATTTTTTCCGGTAGCATCGCCTCGTCAAACATTGCGAGGTCAACTAAGGGGTAGCCAAATGTTTCAGAACAGAATGAGGCTAGATCGCGTGAATTGATCAGACCACTTTGCAGCAGCGTATCAACAAAAAAGGACTTCTCAACGGCTGACTTTTTTTGCACAGGATCAATTTGCGCTAAGGTCAGCAAATTTGCTTGCGTCAAGGCGCGTGCAAGACCCGAAGGTGATGCTTGCGTAGCGGAATGTGGTGTGGCAACAGACATAGGGGTCTCTATAAATCGATGGCGCCAAGCTTTGTTAAGCGATAATGCATATTAGCAAAGCATTT
>CAYPNW010000081.1:0-4879 GCA_964411965.1 uncultured Burkholderiaceae bacterium | reverse complement strand
TTAGCAAAGCATTTGTAAATCGTAGTTACATTTGGAAAAACATGCTTTCGAGAACCGAGTATAAAGCCGATCTTGCAATCGAACTAATTTGAATGCAAGTTTTTCAGATCTCGTATCAGTTTTGCCACTTTGATCGACTGGTGTTTGACTTGAATAACTTCAATCACGCAGGAGTCTGTTTTGATGCTGATGTGGGCATCGGGTATTTCTTGCAAATATTCCAAAATGAATCCGTTGAGAGTTTTCGGCCCATCCAGCGGAAAGTTAAGGTGAAGTCGTTTGTTGATATCGCGCAAAGTCGTGCTTCCTTCCAGCAAACACTCTTCATTTTCGTCCCAAGAAAATGTGTCAGCGCGGGCGTCGCCGGGCATCGACGTGGTGAATTCACCGATCATTTCTTCAATAATGTCCTCTAAGGTGACTAGGCCTTGTACTTCGCCATACTCATCGACAATGATGCCCAACTTTTCCCGATTCTCTTGAAAATATTGTAGCTGCGTAAAGACGTCCGTGTCAGAAGGTATGAAATAGGGTGTCGAAAGCAGGCGGCGAAAATGCTCAACCGTCGGTTCATCTTGATGTAAGAGTGCAATGGCTTTTCGCACGTGCAGTATGCCTATGATGCGGTTGATCTCACCTTCGTAGACGGGCAATTTATTGTGATAGCAAGTTGCCAGTTGATTCTTGATTTCATCAATCGACGTTGCTAAGTTGAGTGCCTCGACTTGAGCGCGCGGCGTCATTACATCGTTGACAGAAATTTTCTCGAGGTCAAAGAGATTCAACAGAATGCTTTTGTGTTTTTGTGGGATAAAGTTTCCACCTTCGAGAACAATTGAGCGAAGTTCTTCCGGTGACAAGCGGTGTTCACTGGTCTGCTTACTTAAATCGACTCGAAGCAAGCGTAACAAAAGATTCACGAAAAGATTGACGAACCAAATTACAGGTCGGTTGATTGTGACGAGCGGCCGCAGAAACAGGCTCGCCACCAAAGAAATACGTTCCGGATGCGTTGCACCGATGATTTTGGGCGAAATCTCTGCGAAAACGATGAGGAGAAATGCGACGACAGCGGTGGCAATTGTGATGACCTTGTCGTCGTTACCGAAGGCCTCAATCGCGAGAGAGGTGACCAAGGCCGTAACCAAGGCGTTTAAAACAGTGTTCGCGATCAATAAAACAGAAAGCAACTTGTTGACGTGTTCGAGCAACCACAGCGTTGTCTTCGCCAGGCGATTCCCGCGTTTCGCCAAATGACGTAAGCGATGACGATTCACTGCCATTAAGGCAGTTTCTGACATCGAAAAACAGGCAGAAAGTAGAATGAGTCCAAAAAGACAGATTAACTGTAGCCAAAGGGGAATGTTGCTCATTTTTTACTTCAGCATTGGTCCGGTTTGGGCAATTTTAGACATTCTGCAAGGGCAAGAATTTGGTATGCGTGAAAACTCAATGGTTGCGATCAACAGCGAAATCAGCCAGATTTTGCAGCGTGCGGCGATATCCATTATCAGGGAAGTGTGCAATGGCCGATTGTGCGGCTTTCGCCGCCTTCAAAGCGGCGCTTCTCGCATAATCTAATGCTCCCGACTCATTGATGGCGTTCAAAATAGCGTCGAATTTCGTTTCGTCACCCTCTTCAATGCAACGACGAACAAGGTCTTTCTGCGATTCAGTGCCATATTTCATTAGGTAGATGAGAGGCAAGGTTGGTTTGCCTTCGCGCAAATCGTCGCCAACATTCTTGCCAATTTCTTGGCTATTACCAGAGTAATCTAAGACATCGTCAACGAGTTGAAACGCCGTGCCTAAACAGCGCCCGTACTCGCCGGCACGTTGGATGTCGTCATTGCTGGCACCCGCAATCAATGCGCCAATTTCACCCGCTGCTTCAAATAGCTTTGCCGTCTTTGAGCGTATCACTTCAAGATAACGTGCTTCAGTGACGTCAGGGTCATGCATATTGAGTAATTGCAATACTTCTCCCTCGGCAATCACATTGGTCGCGTCGGCAAGTATTTGCATGATGCGCATACTATCGATAGAAACCATCATTTGGAACGCACGAGAATACAAGAAATCACCAACTAGCACGGAGGCTGCGTTGCCGAAAAGTGCATTGGCAGTTTGTCGCCCTCTGCGCAGCGAAGATTCATCGACTACATCGTCATGTAAAAGTGTCGCGGTATGTATAAATTCGACAATGGCGGCAAGATCGTAGTGGTGTTTGCCCGTGTATGCGAATGTATTGGCAACAAGCAACACCAAGGTCGGGCGGATACGTTTTCCGCCGGCGCTAATGATGTATTCTGAAATTTGGTTGACTAAGGGAACTTCTGAATGGAGTTGGGCGCGTATAACTTGATTAACGGCGGACATATCGGGAGCAACCATCTCCATGATATTTTTTTCTGGCGTGAGAACTGACAAGATGATGCCTGCTTAGAAGTTCAAGATATGGGGATTATACGATGCCAGAGATGGAATGCATCTGAAGGGGAGACGAATTTGGATTTTGCGCGTGAAATTGTTATTTCTTTATCGCATTTGTTGTTGATTTAATATAGCTGGTAACAGGGAGAGGCAATTTGCTGAAAAAATATGCAAATAGCTTTTGACGTCGACGCTAAGTCTATGTATAATTTGAGGTTTTCCCGATTTCTAGTTGCATTTGATCTGGAAGAAAATTCCGATTATTTATTTGATGAGGTTTCACATGTACGCGGTCATAAAAACCGGTGGCAAACAATATAAAGTTGTCGCTGGTGAAAAACTTAAAGTAGAACAGATACCTGCAGACATTGGCTCCGAACTCACCATTGATCAAGTACTCGCCATGGGCGAGGGGGAAACCATTAAGTTTGGTACACCCTTGGTTGCAGGTGCATCGGTGCTGGTTAAGGTCATCGACCAAGGTCGCCACGATAAAGTACGCATTTTCAAAATGCGTCGTCGTAAGCATTACCAAAAGCGCCAAGGCCATCGCCAAAACTACACAGAACTGCAGATCGTTTCAATCAACGCTTAATTTCGATTAATTTCGATTAAGTAGAAGATTAAACGGCAACCAACCTGAAATTAAGGAGCTTTTAAATGGCACACAAAAAAGGCGGCGGCACCACGCGCAACGGCCGTGACTCAGAATCGAAACGCTTAGGCGTGAAGGTTTACGGCGGTCAAACTATTAATGCTGGCGGCATCATTATTCGTCAACGTGGAACACGTATCCACGCTGGTGAGAATGTCGGCATGGGTAAAGACCACACTTTGTTTGCATTGGTGAACGGTAAAGTTCAGTTTGCAAAAAAAGGTGCTTCTCAGCATCAGTACGCGATTGTTGTTCCAGCACCTGCAGTTGCTGCGTAATTTCGTAGCAAACTTGTAATTATCTAGGTGCTCCGCGTGAGCGGGCAAGCAAAAAGGCTCTACCCATGGTGGAGCCTTTTTAATTTGGCTTAAAATATTTTGTATAGACTGAAGCAGTTCGGTTCAGTTTTACATGTGGAAGCAACACCATTCTGATGCAAATTCTTTGCATTGCAATTGACGATGACGCAACCGTCATCACTTATGTTGTTACTTCTATTTTCTTGATAAATGCGGTGTGCGTTCTTTTCTGCGCTACCAGTTTAACGAGGATATCAACAGCATTTCTAGCAAATTGAACTAAGCAAGACCATGTACGAGTGTTTGGCAAGTGAACACGGCTTAGATTCTTTTAGCGATTGACTGCGCGATCAAGCGCGCAAAAACTTAGGCGGCAAATATGAAATTTATCGATGAAGCAAGAATCGAAGTGATCGCAGGTGACGGCGGCAATGGTGTTGCCTCATTTTGCAGGGAAAAATTTAGACCCTTCGGCGGGCCAGATGGCGGCGACGGGGGCAAGGGCGGTAGCATCATCGCGGTAGCTGATCGCAACATCAACACCTTAGTCGATTTTCGTTATGCCAAATTGCATAAAGCCAAGGACGGTGAGAATGGTCGTGGCGCAGATTGCTACGGTAAAGGCGCGGATGATGTGTTTTTGCGTATGCCCGTGGGAACCCTGATCGTTGACCGAAATACGGACGAAGAAATTGCTGATTTGACTGAACACGGTCAAGAAGTGGTGCTGGTACGTGGTGGTGAAGGTGGTTGGGGCAATATTCATTTCAAATCATCCACCAATCGAGCACCACGCCAACGCAGCGACGGCAAAGAAGGCGAACGGCGCGAGCTTAAATTAGAACTCAAAGTGTTGGCCGACGTGGGCTTGCTCGGCTTACCGAATGCGGGTAAATCGACCTTCATTACTGCTGTCTCGAATGCACGTCCGAAAATTGCTGATTACCCGTTTACCACCTTGCACCCGAATTTAGGCATGGTGCGCGTAAGTCACGAAAAGAGCTTCGTGATTGCCGATATTCCTGGGCTAATCGAAGGCGCTGCAGATGGGGTTGGTTTGGGCGTGCAGTTTTTGAAGCATTTGCAGCGCACGGGTTTACTGCTGCATATCGTTGACCTTGCGCCTTTCGACGATGGAGTCGATCCAGTCAAAGATGCGAAGGCTTTGATTAAAGAACTGCGCAAATATGACGAGGCTTTGTATGAAAAGCCGCGCTGGTTGGTCTTGAACAAACTCGACGTGCTGACAGAAGAAGAGCGCAAGAAAAAAATAAAAGACTTTATCAAGCGTTTTGCGTGGAAAGGCCCAGTGTTTGAAATTTCAGCGCTCACACATGAGGGATGCCAAGAGTTGGTGAATGATATTTATGCCTACCTAGCTGAAAAGCGCCAAGCGGAACATCGTTCACAAGAAACCCAAATGAAAGAAGAGGCGCAAGGAATTTTATCAATTGATCCAGACGATCCGCGATTTAAAGTAATGGAATAATCC
>CAYPNW010000080.1:0-10624 GCA_964411965.1 uncultured Burkholderiaceae bacterium | reverse complement strand
GGATTACGTTGATTTTCAACACCTTTGCCTCGTACAAAATGCGATGGTTGTTCGTACAATTAGGGTTGTGAAATCAGACAATTCGCACAATCCATAATGCCAGAGCGTTGCGGGGCTTATTTGTTGCGTTGAAGAGACCTCTCCATTAATTACTGCGCGACCGAATTTTGCTTCTGCGACTCCGGCTACCGTGCTCGCTTTACAGTCGTACATGCGCGCTTCTGGAAGCAAACATCGGCCACTCGCTACAGTTGTGCAGAGGCCTCTTGAATCGGGAAATGGATACGAAGAGAGGTGGTTCACTACCTTGGAAAACAGCACCACGCGAGCTGCCACCGTCGCCCGCATACCTTGAGCGCCAATTGACAATGAGCAAAGCAAGTCAATATTATTGATTGTCATACACATTAGTCCCGAAATGGGACTATAATGCAAATATGCGAATCATATCTATTTCCACCATAAAGTCGTTTTGGGAAAATAATCCTGCTTACCTTGATGCAAAAGAGCCGGCCTTAGCTTGGTATCGCCACGCACTAAAAGCTGATTGGGAGTCCCCAAGCATGTTGAAGCGCGACTTTGGGCAAGCTAGTATTTTGCAAGATGGTCGAGTGGTTTTTAATATTGCTGGAAACAAATACAGGTTGGTAGTTTGGATTAATTATCCTTACCGAGTAATGTATGTTCGGTTCTTTGGTACCCACAAACAGTATGACAAAATCGACGTGCAAACTATTTGAGAAGTGTGAAAATGAATATTAAACCGATACGAACTAAAGCTGATCATAAAGCGGCTCTTAAGGAAATTGAATCTTTGATGATGGCAAAATTTGGCACGCCGGATGGAGATAGACTCGACATTCTGGTGACCTTGGTTGAGGCGTACGAAAATAAACATTTCCCATTGGACTTACCCGACCCAGTTGAGGCGATTAAGTTTCGGATGGAGCAATCTGGCTTGACGATTAAAGATCTTGAGCCAATGATAGGAAAGAGTAACCGTATTTATGAGATTTTTAACCACACCCGGCAATTAACCTTACCGATGATTAGACGTTTACATGCGGGGCTTGGCATACCTGTTGAAAGTCTGATTAAAGAATATCGGTCGTAGGATAGGGTGAGGCGCAGTGAACTATTCATTTAAGGAAGCGCTGATTAAGTTACTGCGCGGTCAAATTTTGAACCTGCGATGCTCGCTGTACTCTCGTACAGGTGCGCTTCTCGATTCAAACTTTGACCGCTCGCTACATTTAATCAGAGCTTCCTTAACTGAATATTGAACACGGACGCTTCGCGTCAGTTGCAACTTGGTATTTTTTTCAGCTCGAAAAATCGCATTACAAATGCGTACTTTAAACGGCATCGCTCGCAAGATTAAATCCCCAGCAAGTTACAATGTCATTCAACGCCATATTCGCTCGAATGTCGTGTAAATCTTAATCAAGATGTTTGCCCCCGTCGAACCAATAAATCCGCTAATTTTTAACCCACAGCGTCAACCATTAAGCAATCAGGCAACACGTCCCCAATGAGTCTCAACAAACTACTCGCACAATTTATTAAACAACATTGGCAACGGTATTTAGCGGCGGGCACGATGTTGCTGTTGGTGGCGATTTTGACCGTGTGGATTCCGCGTCGTATTGGTCATGTGATTGATGGCTTAGTCGCGCATCGTTTGACACCTAACGCGTTGCTGATTGAACTGGCGTGGTTGATTGCGATGGGTTTGACGATTTATTTTTTGCGTGTGGGTTGGCGCATTCAACTCTTCACGGCGTCGTTTCAACTTGGCGTGGATTTGCGTACTCGGTTGTACCAACGTTTAAGCCAGCAAGGCCCCGCATTTTTTCAAACGCAGCGCACGGGCGATTTAATGGCCATGGGCACGAATGATGCTGACGCGATAGAAATGGCGTCGGGTGAGGCTGCTTTGGCGGGGTTTGATGGGTCGCTCACTTTTGCACTGGTGATTGGCATCATGATTTTAGGGGTGGATTGGCGCTTAGGTCTGGTGGCCTTGTTGCCGTTCCCTATCATGGGTTGGGCGTTTAAACATATCACGCATCATGTGCATGAAGCGTCGCGTGATTCTTTAGACCGCTTTAGTAAGCTCAATGATCAGGTGCAAGAAACCTTGGCGGGTGTGCGCACCTTGCGTGCTTTGGGCTTAGAGCAGCGCAGTGCGGCGCAGTTTGCGGAATTGGCCGAACATGCTGCGGCAGCCAGTTTGTCTGCGCAGCGATGGGAAGCCGCTTACGAGCCCGCCGTAGGTGGCGCGCTCACTGCGGCAGGCGCGTTGGCCTTGGCGATGGGCGGTTATTTGGTTTGGCAAAACGAAATGACAATAGGTGCCTTAACCAGTTTTACTATCTATTTAGGACAACTAATTTGGCCCATGTTTGCGGCCGGGTGGGTTTTGGCTTTGTTAGAACGCGGCAAGGCAGCGTGGGCGCGTTTGGAGCCGGTGTTGTCGGAAGAGTTGACGATACTTGACCAAGGCACGCTTGACGCAGAGCCCGTCGGGGCCATCACTTTCGACAACATTAGTTTTCACTACCCAGGCCAGCAACAAGCGGCGCTCAGTGGGGTGACATTGCAGATTCCTGCCGGCCATACGGTCGGCATTGTGGGACCAACCGGTGCGGGTAAGTCGAGCGTGGTGCGTTTATTGATGCGCCAATTTGAAGCGCAGTCTGGTCAGCTAAAGTGGGGTGGACACGCGCTTGCCGAATTTCGCCTGCAGCGTTTGCGGAATGCGATTAATTGGGTAGCGCAAGAACCGTTTTTATTCTCTGCCTCGATTGCCGATAACATCGCGCTGAGCCGCCCGACGGCGACGCGGGAAGAGATTATGCATGCGGCAGAATTAGCCGCCGTACATGACGATATTGTGCGTTTTCCGCAAGGTTATGACACGCCGGTGGGCGAGAAAGGCGTGACTTTATCGGGTGGGCAGCGTCAGCGTGTGGCGATTGCCCGCGCACTCCTCACTGATAGCCCTTTATTGTTATTGGACGATGCGTTATCTGCGGTGGATACCGATACGGAAACGCGCATCTTGCAACACCTTGCCTCGCAACGTGCCATACAAAAGACAGAGCAGCAAGACCGTAGCACCGTGATTGTCAGCCACAGGCTCAGTGCCGTGGCAGAAGCAGATCACATCATCGTGCTGCGGGGTGGCCGCATTAGTGAACAAGGCACGCACGAACAACTGCTGAATCTTGATGGCTGGTATGCCAGCCAATGGCGCTATCAACAATTGGAGGCCAGCCTCGATGCAAGTTGAGAATGCGCAAAGCGAGCAGATCGTGAAGAGTAAGGCTGCCGCTCCCATGCAGGGCGAGCAGCCTAACAAGCCTAAGCGACCAACAGAAAAGCAATTGGCCGTGCAATTGTTAGTGGCGTCGGCGCGACCCGAAAAACGTCATGTGGTCTTGGGCATTATTTTTCTGTTTATAGCGGCAGGCTTGGAAGCGGTCGGCCCTTTGCTGGGCAAGGCGTTTATTGATCATTACCTGTTGCCGCGCCAGTTTGAGGCGGGTGCTGTTATCGGCCTGCTCATTTTGTATTTGGGCACAGGTTGGGTGGCGACTTGGCTACGCTATTTGCAGTTAGTACGCTTGGCGGGCGTGGCCATGCGGTCGGTGAAACGCTTGCGCGAACAAGTCTATCTGCACGTCTTGCGCTTACCGATGGCGTTTTTTGATAAGGCTATTACAGGGCAGTTGGTCAGCCGCGTCACCAACGATACAGAAGCGGTGAAGAACCTGTATGTGCAAGTCTTGTTTGTGATGCTCGATAGCTCTATCGTCGTGATAGGCGCGTTGGCAGCCATGGCGTGGTTAGATTGGCGTTTGATGTTGATTGTGCTGACCTTGATTCCTGCGGTGGTGGCGATTGTTTGGTTTTACCAGCGCTGGAGCGCCCCCGCCGTGAGCCGTGCGCGGCAATTGCGCAGCGACATTAATGCACAAGTGGCCGAGAGCATCAACGGCATGAGCGCCCTGCAGGCCTGCAACGCGGAAGCGCGCTTTGGCGAACGCTTTCAGGCCACCAATCGCCAACATTACACCGCCCGGATGGACGAGTTGCGCGCCAATGCGTGGCTCTTGCGCCCAGCGTTGGACTTTTTAAATTCAATTTTGTTGGTCGTCGTAATTTACAGTTTTGGGCAGCGCGAATTTTCTGGTTTGGAAGTGGGAATTTTGTATGCGTTTGTGAGCTACATTGCGCGCGTGGTCGACCCTTTAATCCAAATCACTTTGCAGTTTGGGCAAATTCAACAGGCGGTGGTATCAGCGGCGCGCGTCAACACCTTACTCAATGAGAAAACCGTCGCCTCAAATAGCACCGACGCAGAGATGCAGCAAGGTCAGGTGCAAATTGCTAATTTAAGCTTTGGTTACGATCCTGCTCACCCGGTTTTGCATGATCTGAGCGTGAGCATTCCCGCAGGCAGTTTTTACGGTGTGGTCGGGCATACAGGCAGTGGCAAGTCCACCTTGCTTAGTTTATTGCTGCGCTTTTATACGGCGCAATCTGGGCGCATCGAAATTGATGGACATGAATTAGGCAGTTTTAGCGACGAACATTTCCGCGCCAGCGTTGGGCTAGTGCCGCAAGAGCCATTTTTGTTAGCTGCCAACGCACGCGAAAATATCGCGATGGGGCGCAGCATGACGGAAGAAGATATTGTTACCGCAGCCAAAGCGGCACGGGTGCATGACTTCATTTTGCAGCTAGAGCATGGCTACGACACTCCCTTAGGTGAGGGCGGGGCGCGTTTATCAACGGGGCAAAAGCAGCTCATCGCTATCGCCCGCGCGCTTGCGGGCAAGCCACGCATTTTGTTCTTGGATGAAGCCACTTCGCATATTGATAGCGAAACCGAACAGGTAGTGCAGGTGGCGCTGAACGACCTGCGCGGCAAAGTCACCATCATCGCCATCGCGCACCGCCTATCAACCATCCGCGATGCAGATCAAATCATCGTGCTCAATCATGGCAAAATCACCGAACAGGGTTCGCACACAAAATTAATGGCAATTGAGAATGGGCTGTATCAGAAGCTGTATCTTTTGCAGACCTTGGAAGAATGAACATTGAAATCTCACCGCAAAGGCGCAGAGAACGCAGAGAGAAATGTTCACACTCTGCGTTCTCTGCGCCTCTGCGGTGAAATTCATATACTGTCTATAGTAAATTTTAATTGCGCTTATAATTAAAGCGTAAAATGCCTTATTTTTACCTATACTCCCTATTTTTTATAAACTGAAAGCGAGGAGGCGACGATGCTGAAATGGTTTATCTGGCTTGGTGCAGCCGGCGCTTTACTTGGCGTTTCAATCCTCGCTTATATGTTTTTGGTGCTGGCGCCCGACTTGCCTTCGCTTGATGTGGTGACCGATTACAAGCCGAAAATTCCCTTACGCATCTACACCGCTGACAATGTGTTGATCGGCGAATTTGGTGAAGAGCATCGCGATTTCGTTCCCATCAAAGAAATTCCCGCGTTAATGAAAAACGCCTTATTGTCGATCGAAGATACGCGCTTTTATACTCACGGCGGCATCGATATGAAAGGCGCAGCGCGTGCCCTTTTGGCCGATTTACGCGGCGGATTTCGTCAAGGCGCATCGACCATTTCTATGCAGGTTGCGCGAGAGTTTTTTCTAACGCGCGAAAAAACCGTGTCGCGCAAGCTCAGAGAAATCATGCTGACGTATCGTATGGAAAGTGCACTCAGCAAAGATCAAATCTTAGAGCTGTACATGAATCAAATTTATTTGGGCCAGCGCAGTCACGGGTTTTCTAGCGCGGCGCGTACTTACTTCGGTAAATCCTTGAATGAACTCAGTATTGCCGAAGCTGCCATGTTAGCGGGTGTGCCGCAGAACCCGGCGCGCGTGAATCCGGTCACCAATTTCACACGTATCAAGCAACGCCAATTATTGGTGTTGAACAGCATGCAAAAGCAAGGTTTCATTACGCAAGCCCAATACGAGGCGGCGCGCGAAGAGAAGGTGCATGTGAATAAGAACCCGATTGTTGAATCCCACGCTGCCTACGTGGCAGAAATGGTGCGGCAAAATCTGTTTGAACAGTACAAAGAAGCCGTCTACACCATGGGCTTAAAGGTCACGACCACCATCGTCGGCGCCGAGCAAGAAGCCGCCTACGAATCGGTACGACGCAATGTAATGACCTATGATCAGCGCCACGGCTACCGCGGCCCTGAAGCGTTTATTGAATTACCTGATGAAGAAAGCGCGCGCAACGACGCGATTGATGATTTGCTGGAAAAACATCCGCCCAGCGACAAACTCTTGCCCGCCGTCGTGCTGCAAGTCGACGCAAAAAGCGTGAAGGCAGAACTTAGCAATGGCGACCCAGTGACGATCAGCGGAGAAGGCTTGCGCTTTGCATCACCTGGCCTTCAGAACAACGCCAAGCAAGATATCAAATTACGACGCGGCGCTTTAATTCGTGTAACGCGCGATGCGAAAGGGCTGTGGGCGATTTCCCAACTGCCTGAAGTTGAGGCGGCGTTTGTCTCATTGAACGCGCAAGATGGCGGCTTGCGCGCGTTAGTGGGTGGCTTTGACTACAACCGTAAAAAATTTAACCACGTCACCAGCGCGTGGCGCCAACCGGGTTCATCGATAAAGCCTTTCATCTACTCGGCTGCGTTGGAAAAAGGATTTTCACCTGCCACCTTGATCAACGACGTGCCGCTTTCCACCACCACACTGGAAGATTTGCGTTGGGACCCGCGTAACGATGACGGTAAATACGATGGCCCCATCACTATGCAAAGTGCCCTTGCGCAATCAAAAAATGTGGTGTCAGTCAGGATACTCAAAGCAATTGGCGCGACCTATGGACGCAACTATTTACCCCGCTTTGGCTTTGATGAAAAACGTCATCCGCTCAATTTAACCTTGGCCTTGGGTACGGGCGCGGTTACGCCAGCCCAGCTAGCGGGCGCGTATGCAGTGTTTGCTAACGGCGGGTTCCAAGTGCAACCTTGGTTGATTCAACGCGTGACGGACGCAAAAGGCAGCGTCTTATTTGAAGCCAAGCGCCCCAGCACGCCACCAGAAGAAAGTCGCGTTATTGATCCGCGTAATGCGTTTGTGGTGGACAGCATGTTGCGCGAAGTCACACGCTCTGGCACCGCGGCCGCTGCCAGCATCAAACTGAATCGCCATGATTTGGCAGGCAAAACCGGCACCACCTCAGACGCCATCGATGGCTGGTTTGCCGGCTACGCTAACGACATCGTCGCCGTGTCATGGATGGGCTACGACGACCCAAAATCTTTAGGGTCGAAAGAATTCGGCGCGACCGTCGCGTTACCCATTTGGCTAGACACTATGCGCTTAGCCTTGTCTGGCAAAGCAGAAATCCAGCGTAGCGTGCCAGAAAATGTAATTAACCTAGAAGGAAAATGGGTGTACAGCGAATATGCAGATGAGGGCGGAAGTGGCGTGAAAAGTCTAGACCTGAACCCTAACGATTTACCTGCTAGCGCTGCCGCTCCGGCGAGCCAAGCCGAAGTGAAATAAAGCGGAGAATAAAAAAAGCCCGCGAAGTTCGCGGGCTAAAATCCACAGCTTTTGAGGAGGAGTGGAGGAGGATTGCTGCGTAGTTTACTGTTGTTTTGTTACATGGTTATGACGTGATTTTTGCTTGATACACCGGTGCCAGCTTCGGTCAAAAAGTCGCATAAATCGTTGATTTTTTTCATTCCACTCTTTTGTTTTTCATGTTTCTGAGTGCAGTTCAAGTTTTATTCCATTTCCAAATCAATTGTGTCTAGGCGAAGGCAACAACGACACGATTGATTTAGATATGGTTTTAAAAGCGTTTCAAATGGAGATTTGCCAATGAATATCCCACCTGGCTTCAACACGGTCACTCCCTATTTCTTTATAAAAGATGCAGCAAAGTTCGTTGATTTCCTCGTTGCTGGTTTAGGTGGCACTGAGCTGCTACGCCACCTTCGTGACGACGGGCAAATCGCGAATGCACAAGTGCGCTTAGGCACATCGACAGTGATGGTGAGTGAGTCTTCGCCCCATTACCCAGCGATGGCGGCTTCATATTATTTTTACGTAGCAGATGCCGATGCAGCGATGACGCAAGCCTTAGCGCAGGGCGCGCGGTTGGAGATGGCGGTGGCAGACATGCCGTACGGCGATAGGCAAGGCGGCGTGCGTGACGCTTGGGGCAATATTTGGTGGATTTCTCAGCGTCTAATTGCAGCCCCTTACGATTGATGAAATAGGGTACTGATATGAGTAATTTTTGATTACGCTTATTAATAAAGCGCAAATGGCATCAAAAATTTTATTTTTGGTGGAGTATGTGGTTTTCGGTTGGTTTCAATATTGATGTTCATCAAGACAAACGAGTCTGAGTCCGTCGCGCTAAAACCAAACGTTTGCGAGGTTTTTGAGATACAAGGAAAGTCAAAAGCCTTAACGCAGAGCCGCAGAGGGCGCAAAGAATGAAGCTTTTCTCTGCGACCTCTGCGGCTCTGCGGTAAGGCTTTAATTCAATAGGCATCAACAAAGCATTCAGACCGATCATAAGCTAGATCGTCATTCGATCTGAATATCGTCTTTAGATCAAAGTTCAATATCCCAAAGCCCGCCCATCAGGATTGCGCGGATCAGAAAAGGCTTCGAAGCCGTCTTCCTTAATTTGTATGGTTTGGGTTTTGCCCATCGGTCTTGCAATGCGGATTTGGTGACCTTTCTGCAGCAAGATTTGTTGGGTATCGAGACTCACGCCCCGTTCCATGCGAATGAAGTCAGGCTCCCACTGATGGTGCATACGTGGCGTGAGAGTGGCTTCTGCGACGTTTAAATCATGGTCAATCACGTTCAGAATAATCTGCAAGGTGGTGGTGATAATACGGCTACCGCCCGGTGTGCCAGTAACGAGGAATGGCTTGCCGTCTTTGAGTACAAACGTTGGCGACATCGAACTCAGGGGGCGCTTGTTCGCAGCGACGGCGTTAGCAGTGCCGCCGATTAAGCCAAACGCATTCGGTACGCCCTCTTTGATGGAGAAATCATCCATTTCATTATTCAATGTGATACCAGTGCCCGCAGCAACGATGCCGCTGCCGAAGAGTAAATTGAGCGTGTAAGTGGTAGCGACTACGTTGCCTTTGCTATCTGCCACTGAGTAGTGCGTGGTTTGATCGCTTTCGTAGGGCTGTGGTTTGCCTGGGCGGATTGTTTCCGAAGGCGTGGCGCGGTCTGGGTTGATTTTTTTGATCAACTCGTTCGCGTAGGAGGGAGAAGTCAGACCTTTTACAGGGACTTTGGTAAAGTCGGGGTCGCCTAAATACTCCGAGCGATCGGCATAGGCCAGCTTCATGACTTCTGCCATTAAGTGGATGTTTTGCGCGCTATTGAGGCCTTGCTGTTTGAGCGGGTAATTCTCCAACATATTCAACATTTGCACGATATGTACACCGCCCGAACTGGGTGGTGGCATGGCAACGATTTGGTAACCGCGATAATTTCCGCGCACAGGTTCCCGCTCTACAGCCTTGTAATTTTTGAGATCGGCCATGGTCATCAAGCCTTGGTTCGCTTGCATTTCTGCGACAATTTTCTTGGCAATCTCGCCTTCGTAAAACGCCGCCGGTCCTTGTGCGGCGATGAGTCTTAGCGACTTTGCTAAGTCTTTTTGTACCAGCATTTCGCCCGCGCGTAGAGGACGACCATCTTTAAAAAAAATCGCGCGACTGGCTGGCCACTTCCCTAAATGCCCTTTACTGCCTTCCAAAATTTCAGCCATGTGGGGTGTAATTTCAAAGCCTTGCTCAGCCAGTTTGATAGAAGGCTCAATCACGTCTTTGAGTTTCAATGTGCCGTACTTGCTCAGCGCTAAGGCCATACCAGCAACTGTGCCTGGCACACCAACTGCTTGATGGGTAAAGATGGATTTACCACGCACTACATTGCCGTTTGCATCTAAAAACATATCGCGGCTGGCGCCTGCGGGTGCCAGTTCACGAAAATCAATTGCCGTATCTTTGCCGGTTTTTGCATCGTGAATCATCATAAAACCACCACCGCCGATATTACCCGCACTGGGCAAGACCACGGCCAAAGCAAAACCTACGGCGACTGCGGCATCCACGGCATTGCCACCGCGTTTTAGGATATCCAAACCAATTTGGCTGGCCAAGCCATGCTCGCTGGCGACGATGCCATGCTTGGCTTCGATGGGTCTGACAATGTCGTAGCTGGTGTCGTAATTAATCGGCAAGACCGCAGGACTAGTGGGCGCGGGCGTTTGCTTTTGCGCATAAGTGAGCGGGCTAGTCAGGCTGCTGGCTAAGGCTAAACTTAGGCAGAGCGTTCGTAAAGTGAGTCTTGTGGGCAGTTTCAATGAGAGCAGGTGCACGGTTGGTTCCTTGATTCGCGTTGAGCATCGAAAGGCAATTGTCCTTTGGTACGGCATCATAACAATGATTCAGTTCGCTTATCTAGCGGGGAGAGAAACCAGTTGGATGAAGGTCACTAATTGATGTTCCAAAAATAAACTCAGAGAGACCTCTGCACAACTTACTGCGCGGCCGAATTTTGGT
>CAYPNW010000079.1:0-10624 GCA_964411965.1 uncultured Burkholderiaceae bacterium | reverse complement strand
ATTTTCGTGACTCATTTTAGGTTTGCGAAACGCTTAAATTGGCAATTGGTGCAGCACATGCATTTTATCAAAATGCACCCTTTAATAATGAGGACTTACGCAAAATTGCGTTGGCTAGGCGCGAAGCCGCAGACAGTACAACTGGTACGGCAAGGCGAAGCAACAACGCCAACGTCTGTTTTGCGTAGGTTCTAACAATTAAATTTCATGGCTTTTTTGCATCTTATTACTTCCCCACCACAGGGCTTTCAAACTCACTGCAAAATCATCTAAATAGGTGTAAATGACCGGCACAACCACCAAGGTGAGCAGCGAAGACGTAATTATTCCCCCAATAACAGCTTGCCCCATCGGTGCCCGCTGCTCTGACCCTTCAGACAAAGCAAAGGCAAGCGGCACCATGCCAAAGACCATGGCTAAGGTCGTCATGAGGATAGGGCGGAGCCGCACATGCGCTGCTTCTAACAGCGCTTCACTACGTGATTTCCCTTCTTTTCTAACCTGATTGGCAAAGTCGACCAACAAAATCGCGTTTTTTGTTACTAAACCCATCAACATGATGAAGCCGATGATGGAGAACATATTTAAAGTTGACCGGAAGAACAGTAATGCTAAAAATACCCCAATGAGAGTCATCGGCAAAGCCGACATAATCGCGATAGGTTGCAAGAAGCTACCAAACTGTGAGGCTAGAATCATGTAGATAAAGATAACCGCCAAGGCAAGCGCCGACAAGGCGTAACCAAATGATTCCGCCATATTTTTGGAGGCGCCGCCCATCTTGAAGCGATAGCCCGGCTGCCACTGCATACCTTCTAGTGCTTTCTTTACTTCTGCACCGACTTCGCCAGAGGAACGACCAACCACATTGGCAGACAATTCCACTTCGCGCGTCAAATCACGGCGGTTAATTTGATTTGCCCCTGTTGAGGCCGTGATGTCAGCCACCTGACGCAGCGCCACCATTTTGTAAGAACCGTCGGCGTTAGTTTGCGAACTGGTGAGCATTAAACGTGCTAAGTCATCCGCATTGTTTCGATCAGAGGGCGCGAGCCGAACCGACACATCGTAATTCTCATCATCAGGTGCGCGCCATGTGCTTGCCGCTTCGCCCGCCAATAAAGGTCGCAATGATGCACCTATTTGGCCCACGCCTACCCCTAAATCAGCGCCAATGTCACGCTTGGGCGTGACTGCGATGGTGGGTTTTAAGGCCTTCAAACTGGTGTCCAAATCCACTAAACCGGGTATTGCGCGCATACGGCGTTGCGCTTCTTCGGACAATTGCGCCAATACATTTAAATCCGCACCTTGCAGGCTTAAACGCAGATTTTTATTATCGCCGCCCACACCGTCTAGTTGCCCAATATGCGTCACCGTAATACCGGCAACTTGCGACAATCGCTCGCGCATCGGGATCGACATTGCCACGGTACTGCGCTTTCGCTCTTTGCGCGGCACCAGGCGCACGAAGGTCGTCACATAATTTTTACCCTGCGCCGAACCTGTATTGACCGTGCTATACGTATCAGTGACTTCGGGAAACTCGCGCAGCACTCTCTCAACTTGATGCACCTTGGTTTCCGTCAATTCTAAAGATGATCCGACGGGCGTGTAAAACGTCACCCCCGTTTCGGAGAAATCTGCTTGCGGCACAAACTCAGAACCGATTAAGCCAGTCGCGGGGATCATCAAACCACCGACAAAAGTCAACGCCGCGATCGCTAACGTTTTTAAGCGATGCTGCAAAGACCAAGCCAATGCCCGTTGGTATGCCGCAGAAAACCATTGCACGCCTGTATCGAAATAAGCCAGCACGCGCCCAATTGTTTTGGCATACCAATCCTTGCGCTTTGGGTCTAAGCCATGAGCATCTGGGTCCGGCCAAATTGACGACAGCATCGGATCGAGGGTGAAAGAAACAAACATGGAAATCAACACGGCGGCTGTGACAGTAATACCAAACTGATGGAAGAAACGTCCAATAATGCCGCCCATAAAACCAACGGGTAAAAACACGGCGACGATAGAGAACGTCGTCGCTAAGACAGCAAGACCGATTTCCGCTGTGCCTTCAAGTGCTGCCGCATGATGATCTTTGTATTTGCCATTCACCTTCATGCCAGCGTGCCGAACAATGTTTTCACGCACCACAATTGCATCGTCGATCAACAAGCCCACGCAGAGTGACAAGGCCATGAGGGTAATCATGTTGATCGTGAAACCAAATAAATCCATGAATAAAAACGTGCCGATTAGGGCAACTGGCAAGGTCAAGCCCGTAATGACGGTGGAGCGCCATGAGTTCAAAAACAGAAACACGATCAGTATCGTCAGCACAGCGCCTTCGATGAGCGTGCGTCGTACGTTGTCGACACCCACACGAATTTGCCGTGAGCCGTCTTTAATGACTTGCACTTTCAAGCCTGGGTAAAGCGCTTCGAGCTGCGGATTCAATGCTTTTAAAGCCGCTTGCATGCCATCTGCAACTTCAATGGTATTTTGTCCTTGCGCCTTCAACACATCTAAAGCAACGGTGCGCACGCCATTGTGGAGTGCCAAGCTTTCTTGCTCTTCTTGGCCATCAACAATCGTTGCGACCTGCGAGAGTAAGACAGGTTGTCCGCCCCGCTTCGCTATGATGATGCGACCAAAATCTTGCGGGTTCTTAACTAGCCCGCGAATCTGCACGATTTTTTCGTTTTCTGGTGAGCGAATTGCCCCAGTTGGTAGTTCTTGATTTTCTGTGCGAATGGCGTTGATAACCTGATCGACGCCTATCCCCAATGCCTCTAAATCATTCGGCTTTAGAAAAATTTTTACTTCGCGTTTAACGCCACCAACCAGAGTCACCGAGCCAACGCCGCGTACATTTTCCAAACGTTTTTTGACTAGCTGGTCAGCAATCGTCGTGATCTCACGAAAATCACGCTTTTTAATTTTGTCGTCGTTAGTAACCGAGACGGAAAAAATTGGTTTATCTGCGGGATCGTAACGTGAGATACGCGGCTCTTTCACTTCTTTGCGGAACTTGGTTTTTACCAAGGCGACTTTCTCACGCACGTCTTGCGCCGCTTGCGCCGGATCTATCGTTAAATCGAACTCCATAATCACGACCGAGCTGCCCTCGTAAGAGCGTGAGGTCAGTGCACTAATGCCATTAATGGTGTTGACGGCTTCTTCAACTTTTCGGGTGATATCAGATTCAATGGTTTCTGGCGCGGCACCGGGGTAATCCGTTTGTATGACTACGACGGGAAACGTAATATCTGGAAATTGATCGACACGCAGCCTTTGGTACGAGAAAAGTCCAAGCACCACAAATGCCAGCATCATCATTGTGGCTAATACCGGATTTCCAATACTAATGCGTGTGAACCACATATCAGCTCTTCGCGTTCGGTGTGGATGTTGGGGTAGGTGTGACAAACCGCACAGAAGAACCAATGCGCAAATTACCCAGATTCAGTTTGACTACCTTTGCGCCTGCGTCTAAGCCTGACACGACTTCAACTACAGTGGTACTTGCCGTGCCATCAGTCGCACCGAGATTCATCCCTTTAAGGCCAAGCGTAAGAAATTTTTGCGTGAGCAAATCAGATTCGATGACATATACAAACGGTTTTTCGGCATCGTATTGAATCGCCGTTTCAGGCACCATGATGACATCCGATTTTTTTTCAATCGTGAGTTGCGCTTCACCGAACATGCCTGCCCTAAGCTGACCCGCCGTATTGGCGATGCGTATATAACTCATGATGGAACGTGAGCCAGCCGTTGTTGCTGGATTAATTCTGCTTACTTCGCCGATCAATTTTTCACTCACGCCTTCAATCGTCAACTGGACACGTTGGGCGATTTTGATACTAGCAATATTCTGTGCGGGAACCGGGGCTTCCATTTCGAGTACACGCAGATCGACAACATCCAGCAAACGGTTGTCAGGCGACACTTTCTCGCCCGGCTGTATCATGCGATTGCTAATAATGCCGCTGATGGGCGCCTTGATTACGGTATCGTTGAGCGCCTTCTTTGCCACGTCCAGCGCGCCTTTTGCCGTCTCAACATTGGCACGGGCAATGGCGTACTGATTGACGCTATTGTCGTAAGCATTTTTTGAAATAAAGTTTTTATCTAGCAAAGATTGGTTCGAATCACGGCTTTGTTTTGCAATGTCCAACTGGCCTTGCGCGGCAGACAGACTACCTTTCGCTTGGTTCAAGCGTGCCTCAAAGTCGCCATTGTCCATGCGTACAAGAACCTGACCTTGCTGCACGACCTCGCCTTCGCGCACCAAGACTTCGCGCACTTCCCCCGCCACAATCGCCTTCACGGCGGCTTGTTTGTCGGCCCGCAATGCGCCAGATACACTGAGGGTGCGGGCAATTTCGCCTTTACTCACCGTCACAATATCGGTAGGCAAAAATTCGATGGTCTTAGGCGCATTATTTTTTGCATCGGCGGCTACTTGGTTTGCTGCTCGGTCTGCTACTTGAAGTGCGCTTCCTTGGTCGGCGCTTTTTTCCGCCTTCTTGCTCAATACAAAAAATAATACGAGTAGCAAGACGAGCCCTCCCGCTGCTACTTTTAGCCATTTCTTATTTTTCTGATTACCGGTTTCTTGCATAATGATCCGATCTGTTTTTCATGCTGCTGTTGTTCTTATTTTTTGCTGCAACAAATTTTTTTGTACCTTTAGCGCGTTACGCGCTTGGTTTAAGCAAAACACCGCGTAAAGCCAGTTCTAAATATTCCTGGAAATAACTATCAAGCTGCGAAGCATCCACTTGGCACACGCCATTTGAATGCTTCCACATCATGATCATGATGATGGGAGCAATCAAAATCCGTGGCGTAATTTCAAAGTCGACGGGGCGAATCTCTTTGCGGGCAAGACCGCGCTTCAAGATCGACGTCACCATGCGCTCGCCTCGATCAATCACTTCTTCTTGGTAAAAACGCGCGAGTTCCGGGAAATTACCCGCTTCCGCCATCATCAATTTCGGCAAACCGGATAACTTTGTACAGCCCATTTTCTCCCACCATGCTCCCATGATGGTGCGAAACAAGGCCTCGCTATCGCCTTCAAACTGCTCGATCATTTCTTCGGCTTCGCCTATCAGTGGCACAACCGACTCTCTGACCACTGCTTTAAATAACTCCTCTTTACTTGCAAAGTACAAATACAAGGTTCCCTTCGACACACCTGCCGCCCGTGCGACATCATCTAATCGTGTGGCGGCGAACCCTCGCTCAACAAAATGATTGAGGGCGGCATCCAATAACTCTTGGGGACGGGCATCTTTGCGGCGCTCCCATTTGGGTTTAAAGGGACAAATCATATTAACGAGATTCTTTTGACGTTGAGACTGGCACATCCTCTGTGTGTAAATCCGAGCAACCGTCACAGCTTTTAAGGAAGCGGGTCGCGACACAGAGAGTAAATAGTGTGAGCTCAAATAACTTACTCACGAGTCAGTAATATAGACATGTCTCGTAAGAGCGTCAAGTTAGCGATTGCACTTGAAGTGTCCTATTGTGAGCGCAGAACGTCGCTGGTATGAGCAGTTTGCGACGAAACAACCAAATTAACGCTTGAACTGTCGATGTGCGTGAGAATTTTGTCGTGATCGTGGGTTGGCATCAAGTGAGTTTTGCCAAGGGCGCCCCGCGCTCAACGTACTAGACTTACAATGCGCGGATGAATCAGCCACCAACATTATCCTGCCGCCCACATTGCGCCGCTTGCTGTATTGCACCCTCGATTAGCAGCCCGATTCCTGGCATGCCGAACGGCAAGCCCGCTGGCGTACCCTGTGTGCAACTAAGTGCCGAACTTGCGTGTGCGATTTTTGGCAAACCAGAACGGCCGGCGGTATGTAGCGGACTCCAACCACAGGCCGAGATGTGCGGCGAGACCCGTGAGCATGCCCTGTTTTGGCTACAACGTCTCGAACTCGCGACATCTCCTTGCACACCGTCATAATTTAAATACTAATGCCAGTAATTTTTAAATACGCATTTAAATAAAGCGCATTTGGCATCTTTAATTATAAAAAATAGGGGGTATGCAAAAACCAAGGTAAAAATCGCCCGCGGAACTAGGCAACATGGTAAGCTTCGCCCCTGTTTATTCTTGCTTAATCACTGCATTTGGTCAGCAGCGAGCAAAGGAAGCTCTAATTACGTTATTCCGCGACCAAAGTCTGAGTTTCTTTAACGCCAAATCGAACACCAGCAGCCGTTTTTCACCATTCACATCCGCAATTAACCGCCACTTCATTTCTTCGAGTTTTTATGGATCTAGTCTTTGCGTTCAAAATCATCATCATGGGCATAGTCGAAGGATTGACAGAGTTTTTACCCATCTCCTCGACTGGACATCTGATTTTGGCGGGTAGTTTGTTGAACCTGACTGGCGAGAAAATCAAAGTATTTGAAATTGTGATTCAGGCCGGCGCCATTTTCGCCGTTTGCTGGGAATATAGACAAAAAATTGCTAGTGTCATTTTGGGATTAGGCAATGATCCTAAAGCACGCAAATTTGCGCTGAATCTGTTTGTTGCCTTTGCTCCCGCAGCGATTCTCGGCTTCCTGTTTAGCAAAAGTATCAAAGCAGAGTTGTTTAAACCTGTACCTGTCGCCATGGCGTTTATCGCTGGCGGCATCATCATTTTGTGGGTAGAAAAGCAACAAGCGGCGCGCCAATTAGCGCACAGCACCTCTCCGCAAACCAGCCCTTTATTAGGCAGCGTGGACGACATGTCCCTACTCGATGCGCTTAAAGTAGGCTTAGCGCAAACCTTTGCACTCATTCCCGGTACCAGTCGTTCTGGCGCCACAATTATTGGCGGCATGATCTTCGGCTTGTCGCGCAAAGCGGCGACGGAATTTTCTTTTTTCCTTGCCATCCCCACCTTGCTGGGTGCAACCGCCTATTCGCTGTATAAGGCACGCAATGAATTGTCGCTCACTGACCTGCCAATGTTTAGCCTTGGCACAGTTTCCGCGTTTATCTCCGCCTTTTTTTGCGTGCGCTGGTTGCTACGCTTTATCAGTACGCATAACTTCAATAGTTTTGCTTGGTACCGCATTGCATTTGGCATCATGATTCTGGTAACCGCTCATTTTGGCTGGATCGAGTGGGTAGATTAATTTGTCATTGGCACGTCCACATCAAATCCTTGCCAACACGGTAAGCGAGTCTATGGCAATCACTGAACAAGAAACAGGTATGCCTCCGCGTGCGGAGCAAAACCAAGCGCTACAACTGTTGCAGACAGTCTTTGGCTATCCGGCATTCCGTTCCCAGCAAGGTCAAATCGTTGACCACGTTGTGGGCGGGGGTGACGCCTTGGTCCTGATGCCGACAGGCGGCGGAAAATCGCTGTGCTACCAAATTCCTGCCTTAATACGTCAAGGCGTGGGCATTGTGATTTCGCCACTGATCGCCTTGATGCAAGATCAAGTCGACGCGCTAGAAGTAGTTGGTGTGCGCGCGGCCTTCCTCAATTCCACGCAAAGTTTTGACGAAGCACTGCGCATCGAGAAACAAATGCGCAATGGCGAATTAGATTTAGTCTACATCGCACCAGAACGCTTGATGACACAACGCTGTTTGGAATTACTATCGGTCACGCCGCTGGCCTTGTTCGCTATCGACGAGGCGCATTGCGTATCGCAATGGGGGCACGATTTTCGCCCTGAATACATTAAGCTTTCAGTGCTGCATGAACGCTTCCCCACAGTACCGCGCATTGCACTCACTGCCACGGCAGATCAGCAAACCCGTGATGAAATTATTCACCGCCTGCAACTGGAAAATGCACTGCAGTTTGTATCGTCATTTGATCGTCCCAATATTCGTTACCAGATTGTCGAAAAGGATAATGGCCGCAAACAATTACTCGACTTTATCCAAGCACAACACAACAGCGACGCTGGCATCGTGTACTGCCTGTCGCGCAAAAAAGTCGAAGAAATTGCTGCGTTTTTGAACGAAAACGGCATCACGGCATTGCCCTACCATGCAGGAATGGATTTACCCATACGCACCAAAAATCAAGCACGTTTCCTGCGTGAAGACGGTATCGTCATGTGCGCGACGATCGCCTTTGGTATGGGCATTGACAAACCCGATGTGCGCTTTGTTGCCCATCTTGATCTGCCTAAAAGTATTGAAGGCTATTACCAAGAAACGGGTCGTGCCGGGCGGGACGGCGCGCATGCCAATGCGTGGATGGCCTACGGCTTGCAAGATGTGGTGCAACAGCGGCGCATGATTGATGAGTCGGAAGCGAACGACACCTTCAAACGTGTGCAAGGCGTCAAACTCGATGCGATGTTGGGCTTATGCGAAACCCTTAACTGCCGACGCGTGCATATTTTGGATTACTTCGGGCAAGCGTCAACACCCTGCGGCAATTGCGACACCTGCATGGCACCACCGAGTGCTTTCGACGGCACCATTGCCGCGCAAAAAATTCTCTCGACGATTTATCGCGTTGACCAGCGATTCGCCGCGGGCCATGTCATCGACGTCTTGCGCGGCGTGAGCACGGATCGAGTAAAACAATGGCGGCACGACCAACTTTCTAGCTTCGCCTGCGGGGCAGAAAAAACGGAAGCCGAATGGCGTGCACTAGTCAGGCAATTAATTGCGCTGGGGATTGTGGCTGTTGACTATGAAAACTATAGCTCATTAAAACTCACCGAATCATCACGCGCCGTTTTGCGTGGCGAGGTGACAATTCGGTTGCGCCAATACAAGAAAGCAGACAAAGCTGTTAAGCACAAGCGCCAATCGGCGAAAGACTTTGCAGAAGGAAACCTGTCCGAACAAGAGCAGAAAATCTTCGAAAAACTGCGTTGGTGGCGAGTCGAAACGGCGAAAGCGAATAACATCGCGGCATTTATTATTTTTCATGATTCAACGCTACGCGAGATCGCCAAGGCGCAACCCACTTCACTAGACGAATTGCGCGGCGTCTCCGGTGTCGGTGCGAAGAAACTGGAAAGCTACGGTACAGAATTGGTCGAACTCATCAAACAATGCCTGTGAACTAGTGAACTAGCAAACTCCAAAACCGATCGGTTTTGGATCGAACCCCTTAAACCTGCCTTTACCAGCAATGCTGAAACTTTGTGCGTTTCGACAATACCCAGCAAGACTTCCTTCGTGGCATTCAGCACCTAATAAACGCCACCCACTTCTTTTAAAAACTACAACAATTACCTCAATGGCAATCAAATTTGCACGAGCGATGCATTCAAAAAAATTTGTAATCAAACGCAACTTTTAATCAGCTATTTGCAACTTACTTCCAAACTGAAAAACAGGTTTACTGCGTAGACGTAAGTAAAAGCGAAAAAGTTAAGCAAAAACACCCACTTTTTCGTAATAAACTCCATGAGTCAAACGACTTACTCAGGATGTTCGCCTTGTTGACAGCATTGCTTGTTCAACAATAAATGCCGCGTGTCGCTTTGCTGACTAAAGTAGATGGCAAACATTTGAGCAATATATAAAGAAGTTAGACTTTTTTAGCTTACGTTAACGATAGATAACCCATAGGTGCTAAATGAACATCCACACGCTCACCAAAAATTTGCTGCAGAAAATTACAAAAACACGCGGTATCGTTTTGCCACTTTTTAGTCTGTTGACAGCACTTATTACGGTGCCCGCTCTCGCCCTCGACGCAGGCAAGGCAGCGCCTGATTTCAATTTGCCAGGCATCAATCGTCCTATTCAGCTTAGCGATTACAAAGGCAAAGTGGTTTATCTTGATTTTTGGGCATCTTGGTGCGGCCCGTGCAAACAGTCTTTCCCTTGGATGAATGCCTTGCAAGAAAAATATGGCGAAAAAGATTTTAAGGTCGTGGCAATTAACCTCGATGTGAATACTGAAGATTGGAAAAAATTTTTGGAAACCGTACCGGCCAATTTTGATATCGCACTAGACCCAAAAGGCTTAATCGCCAAGCAGTTTGGAGTGAAAGGCATGCCGACCAGCTTAATTATTGATCGCGAAGGCAAAGTTCACGTGCAACATGCAGGTTACAACGACTTCACCAAAGCAAAATCAGAGCAAATCTTGCAAAACCTTTTGGGAGCAAAAAAATGAACGCCAAGCTAACAACAAAATTGGGAAAATTGCTTGCCTTAAGTGCTTTGATTTCTAGCCTAAGTGCCTGCGGAACAATACAAGCAGTACAACCTTGGGAAAAAGGTACCTTGGCGCGTGCCGAAATGACAATTGAAGGAAGCGATCCATTAGAAAGTCGATTTATTGAGCATATTTATACAAGTAAAGAAGCGGCCGCTAAGGGCGCTGGTGTGGGCGGTGGCGGTTGCGGTTGCAACTAATTCTATTTCTAAAGCTATCGTGTCGTTGTTGCCTTCGCCTTGCCGTGCTACAGCGCTGTCTGCGGCTCGTCGCCTAGACACCATTGATTTGGAAATGGAATAAAACATCACGATAAAACTTGACGATAAAACTCAATAAAATGAAAAATCTCAAACCTCTGACTCAACTCGACAAAAAATCGGACTCGAATGTCAATGTGGGCGCTGCATTAATGGCGGCGGCCTTAAGCTTACCTCTCGCCGGTAACGTTCATG
>CAYPNW010000078.1:4013-10660 GCA_964411965.1 uncultured Burkholderiaceae bacterium | reverse complement strand
GTCACATCACAAAATCAACGAAATGAATGACGACTATTTCATGGCGATGGCATTGGCGCAGGCGCAGCAAGCAAAACTTGCTGGTGAAGTGCCCGTTGGCGCTGTTGTGGTAAAAAATGGCGAGGTCATCGGTTCTGGCTTTAACCAACCCATAGGCACGCATGATCCTACCGCGCACGCAGAAATTATAGCGTTGAAGCAGGCGGCAAAGCATCTCGGAAACTACCGCTTACCAGGATGTGAATTGTTTGTGACCCTAGAGCCATGCGTGATGTGCGCCGGTGCGATGTTGCACGCACGACTTTCACGCGTCGTATTTGCTGCTAACGACCCCAAAACCGGCGCTTGCGGCTCTGTGCTGCACCTTTTTGAACCAAGTAATCTAAACCATCAAACCATATCGGTTGGTGGCGTGTTGGCTGATGAATGCGGACAAATGTTGAAAAATTTTTTCGCCGAACGGCGCGCCGCGGCGGCCGAACAAAAGCGGCAATCCCTACATAGCGGTGAACCACATCCACAGGAGTAGAGGTCGTTCAAAATGACATTGCAAGCATTTCAGGCGCTGGACGCCTCCGCGCAAAATCTCGGCATCGCGATCGTTCCAACGAGTGGGTGTGCGGTGGATGAGGCAAGCATTGTGCGTGCTGAACACTTATTGCGCCACCATGGCTTCGAGGTAACCAACTACTATTCACACGACCAACGTTACCAACGCTTTGGCGCAACGGACGAGCGCCGATTGCAGCTGCTTTATGAGGCGGTGAATAATCCATCTGTACAAATCGTTATGGCTTTACGCGGTAGCTATGGCCTGTCCCGGCTGCTGAATCAAATTGATTTCGACTTTCTCGCTAAAAGCAAAAAAATCTTTGTGGGACATAGCGACTTTAATGCTTTACAAAGTGCCTTGCTGGCCAAAACGGGAATGCGCAGCGTTTGCGGCCCCATGCTTTGCGATGATTTTAGTCGGGAAGATACGAGTGATTTCACGTTCGAACATTTTTTTTCTTGCTTACGTCAGCGTGATCAGAGTGTCAGTTTCGATACTGTGAATCGGGAGATAGTTCAAGTTACGGGAACACTTTGGGGGGGGAATCTTGCCATGCTTGTCCATCTCCTTGGAAGCGAGTATTTTCCAAAAATTGAGGGAGGTATTTTATTTCTTGAAGATATTGGCGAACACCCCTATCGAGTTGAACGCATGTTTTTGCAATTGCACCACGCGGGCATCTTGGAAAATCAAGCCGCTATCGTGCTTGGCGACTTCTCTGGCTACAAACTAGCGCCGCATGATAATGGTTACGAATTTGAGCAAATGCTTGAATACCTGAGAAGTGTTATTCACGTACCCATTGTGACTGGTTTGCCATTTGGGCACATTAAAGATAAGGTCTCTCTGGTGCTTGGCGCGGCAGCTAGTCTGATAATAGAAGATGGCGTAGCAAACCTCACAATGCGATATTGATATTACGAGCTTAAAAGAAAAACGCCCAGTTGGAGACTGGGCGTTTTATTATTTATAGCTGACTAAAATTAGTCTGCGGCATAAATATCATTGTCTTTGGTTTCTTTAACAAACAGCATACCAATGACAAACGTGGCAGCAGCGATCACGATTGGGTACCACAGGCCATAGTAAATATTGCCTTTAAACGCGACCAGCGCAAACACAATAGTAGGTAACAAGCCGCCGAACCAACCATTACCGATATGGTATGGCAACGACATTGAAGTGTAACGAATGCGAGTCGGGAACATTTCAACCAGCATCGCTGCAATCGGACCGTACACCATCGTCACGTACAAAACCAGAATGGTCAGAAGCAACAGCACCATCGGTTTATTAATTTGCTCAGGGTCGGCTTTCGGTGGGTAACCCGCGGCTTTAATTGCTTCTGTGACTTCCTTCTTAAATGCTGCGTCTTTCTTCTTACTATCGGCATCAAAGTTCAATTGATCAGGTGTGAGTACAGCGTTAAATGAGGTAATCACTTTTTCACCCACTTGAATTGTGGTTAAGCTACCAGGTGCGCCGACAATATTCTCGTAGTTTACAGAATTGGCTGCCAAGGTTGACTTCGCAATATCGCAGGAGCTAATGAATTTCTTTTGTCCTGTAGGATTGAATTGGAACTGGCAATCTGCGGGATCAGAAGTGACTTTAACTGGCGCGTTTTTCAATGCGGTTTCAAGAGCAGGATTTGCATAGTGCGTCAGTGCGTTAAAGATAGGAAAGTAAGTCAGTGCGGCGATCAAACAACCCGCCATAATGATTGGCTTGCGTCCAATTTTATCTGAGAGTGAACCAAACACAATGAAGAATGGTGTGCCAATAAGTAACGAGCCGGCTATCAAGTAATTTGCTGTGGCTGGATCAACCTTCAATGTTTGCTGGAGGAAGAATAAGGCATAAAACTGACCCGTGTACCAAACGACAGCCTGTCCAGCGGTTAAACCAATCAGCGCTAAAATAACAATTTTGAGGTTTTTCCATTTTCCGAAAGACTCTGTGAGTGGTGCTTTGGACGTTTTGCCTTCAGATTTCATTTTTGTGAAGGCGGGTGATTCATTCATTGATAATCGTATCCAAACCGAGATGCCGAGTAAGAAAATAGAAACCAGAAACGGAATTCTCCAACCCCAATCAGCGAATTTTTCTTCCCCCATTGCTTGGCGTGTACCTAAAATCACCATCAAAGAGAGAAACAGTCCTAGGGTCGCCGTAGTTTGAATCCACGCCGTAAATGCCCCACGCTTACCATGTGGCGCGTGTTCCGCTACATAGGTTGCGGCACCGCCGTATTCACCTCCGAGCGCCAAACCTTGGAGAATGCGTAGTGATACTAAAATAATGGGTGCGGCAATGCCTATAGTTGCGTAATCGGGCAAAATTCCAACTAAGAATGTTGATGCACCCATGATCAATATCGTCACCAAAAATGTGTATTTGCGGCCGATCATGTCGCCCAAACGACCAAACACCAAAGCGCCAAATGGACGCACGATGAAGCCAGCAGCAAATGCTAACAAGGCAAAAATAAAGCTCGTGTTTGGGTCAGTTCCAGCAAAGAACTTTTTTGCGATAATTGCTGCCAACGCGCCATAAAGATAAAAGTCATACCATTCAAAAACCGTGCCTAATGAAGACGCAAAAATAACTTTGCGTTCCTCCGCCGTCATGCCTTCCGACGTTGTTTGTATAGTCGCCATGCTTGTCTCCTGTGAGTGTTTATGTTTTGAATCTGCTACGTGCGTTAAGCACTTAGTAGACGCCGCAAAATTTAAACCTATGGAAGCTTTGATTAAGTTACTGCGTGACCAGATTTTGAACCTGCGATGCTCGCTGTGCTCTCGTACAGATGTGCTTCTCGATCCAAACTTTAGCCGCTCACAACACTTAATCAGAGTTTCCTTACTTTTTACGCAAGTTGAGTGTGCGACTCAAAACTTACGGTAGGCTGTCTCCAAACTTACAAAAGTCTTACATGACAACAATTTTTGGCTTCTTTATTGATGTGGGAAGAGCGCTAAATCGGGTCAGGACTTTTGCGAACGACCGAATTTAGAATATGTTATTCTGGTTTTCCTTTTTCCCAGCGCCGGACTGTGCGCTCGGTAAAGTATGCTGCGACGCCATAATTCAAATGGAAATTTCAAGCATTCAGATACCGGTTCGTAGCTTGACGACAGTTTGTTTATAGCCCCCGGCTTTTGCCTTAATTCGCTTACACACTAATCATAAACTGGAGACCAACATGACTGATGCCGTAATTGTTTCGACCGCACGTACAGGACTAGCAAAATCGTGGAAGGGTTCGTTCAATATGACGCATGGCGCGACTTTAGGCGGCCATGTTTTAGCGGCAGCTATTTCCCGCGCAAAACTTGATGCGGGCGAAATAGAGGATGTTGTGATGGGATGCGCAACGCCAGAAGGTGCCACGGGCAGCAATATCGCGCGGCAAATCGCCTTGCGCGCCGGTTGCCCAGTAAGCACGGCGGGTATGACGATTAATCGTTTTTGCTCTTCTGGCTTACAAACCATCGCCACAGCGGCACAACGGATTATTGCAGGCGAGGGTGATATTTACGCGGCCGGTGGGGTTGAGTCGATCTCTTGTGTGCAGAACGAAGCCAATATGCACATGCTGGTAGAAACTTGGTTAAAGCAACATAAGCCAGAAGTCTATTGGCCCATGCTGCAAACGGCAGAGACCGTAGCTAAACGCTACAACATTTCGCGTGAGCGGCAAGACGAATATGGTGTGCAAAGCCAACTGCGCGCTGCTGCGGCGCAAGCGGCTGGTCGCTTCGATGCCGAGATCGTGCCGATGACCACGGTGATGGGCGTTGCCGATAAAGAAACCGGCATGCTGACAAGCAAAGAAGTGACGATTTCATCCGACGAAGGCATACGCGCCGACACCACTTTGGAAGCAGTTGCCAAGATTCGTTCTGCCGTGCCAGGCGGTGTGATTTCAGCGGGTAACGCCAGCCAATTCTCTGATGGTGCGTCGGTGGCAATTGTCATGAATAGTAAGCTAGCCGAAGCCAAGGGCTTACAACCCTTAGGTATTTTCCGTGGTTTTGCCGTGGCGGGATGTGAGCCAGACGAAATGGGAATCGGCCCAGTCTTCGCCATTCCTAAGCTGCTAAAACGCGCGGGCTTAACTGTTGCCGACATCGGTTTATGGGAATTAAATGAAGCCTTCGCGGTGCAAGTTTTGTATTGCGCAGATAAATTGGGTATTCCTATGGATAGGCTGAACGTCAATGGCGGTGCCATTGCGGTTGGGCATCCGTACGGTGTGTCGGGCGCGCGCTTAACTGGCCATGCTTTAATCGAAGGCAAACGGCGCGGCGTAAAGTATGTGGTGGTCACGATGTGTATCGGTGGTGGCCAAGGTGCTGCCGGTTTGTTTGAAGTTGCCTAGCTAGCTCACTGCGCTTTAACAGCGACATTGCCATTGCTCGCAATGGCATGATGCGAAGGTTTCTTGTGCAAGTTTGCGCGCCGAACCATGTGCGGCGCAGTCTTTGACCTCTTTCACTTTCTGACATTTTCCCATGCAATCTAAACTCGTCTCCCGCCGTGATCTCGATTTTCTTTTGTATGAGTGGCTTCATATTGACGCATTGAACCAGCGCGAACGCTTTGCCGAGCACAGTAGAGAAACTTTCAATGCCGTACTTGATACTTGTGAAAACATCGCCAGCGATTTATTTGCGACGCATAACAAAAAGAACGACCAACAGGAGCCGCATTTTGATGGTGAAACGGTTCATATCATTCCTGAAGTTAAAGTCGCATTAAACGCTTTTTCGGCAGCGGGTTTAATCGCCGCTGGGCAAGACTTTGAACGAGGTGGCATGCAACTGCCTTGTGTGGTTGAGAAAGCAGGATTTGCCTACTTCACGGCGGCCAATGCCGGCACAAGCGCCTACCCGTTTTTGACCATCGGTGTTGCCAACACATTGACGAAATGTGGCACACCAGCACAAATCAAAACCTATGTAGAGCCAATGTTAGCGGGGCGTTTTTTTGGCACCATGTGTCTGTCTGAACCGCAAGCTGGCTCAAGCTTATCGGACATCACGACACGCGCAGAGCCGCAAGCTGATGGAAGCTACCGGCTCACAGGTAACAAGATGTGGATATCAGGCGGCGAACACGAGTTAGCTGAAAATATCGTGCACTTGGTGTTGGCGAAAGTACCCGATGAAAACGGCGCTTTAATACCCGGAGTGAAAGGAATTTCGCTCTTTATTGTGCCCAAAATATTGGTGAACGGCGACGGCAGTTTGGGCGAACGTAATGACGTCGTTCTGGCGGGCTTAAATCATAAAATGGGTTACCGCGGGACGACGAATTGCTTGTTGAATTTTGGCGAAGGAAAGTTTCAGCCGCAAGGCAAATCCGGTGCAATCGGCTATCTCGTGGGTACGCTGCACAAAGGCTTGGCGAATATGTTTCACATGATGAACGAAGCGCGGATCGGTGTCGGCTTAGGTGCGGTGATGTTGGGCTATAGCGGCTATTTGCACGCGCTGGATTACGCAAGAAGCCGCCCGCAAGGCCGTCATCCATTGGCAAAAGATCCCGCCACGCCGCAGCTTCCTATCATTGAACATACCGATGTAAAACGCATGCTTTTAGCGCAAAAAACGTATGTGGAAGGCGGCTTGGCTTTGAGTTTGTACTGCGCCCGTTTGGTCGATGACGAACGTACTGCAACCAGCCCAGAAGCACGCACGCAAGCCAGTTTGCTGTTAGAAATTTTGACGCCTATTGTCAAATCATGGCCCTCGCAATGGTGTTTAGAAGCGAATAGTCTCGCCATTCAAGTGCACGGTGGCTATGGCTATACGCGCGAATATAATGTTGAGCAGTTGTATCGCGATAATCGTCTCAATCCTATCCACGAAGGTACGCATGGCATTCATGGCTTGGATTTATTGGGACGCAAAGTCAGCATGCAAAATGGCGCGGCCTTACACCTCCTCATGCAAGAAATCCAAAGCTGTATTAACCAAGCAAGTGCCCATGCTGGCTTGCAAGACTATGCACAAGCGCTGAATCAAACAGTGCAACGCTTATCGTTTGTCACGCAAAAACTCTATGCCGCTGGTGATGCGAATATCAC
>CAYPNW010000078.1:2415-3913 GCA_964411965.1 uncultured Burkholderiaceae bacterium | reverse complement strand
GCGTGGTTTTAAGCATACTAGTGATAGGTATTAATTTAATGCGCTTTTAAAATAAGCGCAAATTAGGGTAAAAATTGGCATACTCCCACTTTTTAGGAAACGTGTAATGAAAAATTCGGTCCGCACATCGCAACAACTTTTTGATTTAACAGGCAAAACCGCGCTGATCACAGGCGGCTCACGCGGTTTAGGTTTGCAAATGGCTGAGGCCTTGGCAGAGCAGGGCGCGAAAGTCGTGCTGTCCTCCCGTAAGCAAGCTGATTTAGACGAGGCGGTTGCGCATCTCAAAGCGCGCGGTTTTGAGGCCAGCGCCATTGCTGCTGATTTGAGCGATGCAAATAGCATCAAACCTCTAGTTGATGAGGCTTTAGCGCGCCTAGGGCAGATCGATATTTTGATCAACAATGCGGGCGCGACTTGGGGCGCACCTGCAGAAGATTATCCAGTGGATGCTTGGGACAAGGTCATGAACTTGAACATTCGCAGTATTTTTATGGTCTCGCAAGAAGTGGGCAAACGTTCCATGATTCCGCGTAAATACGGGCGCATTATCAACATCGCTTCCATTGCTGGATTAGCAGGGAATCCACCGGGCACCATGCAGACTATCGCGTATAACACCTCGAAAGCGGCGGTGATTAACTTTACACGTACCTTGGCCGGGGAGTGGGGGCGTTATGGCATTACGGTCAATGCCATCGCGCCGGGATTTTTCCCATCAAAAATGACCGCCGGCATTTTGCAGCATATAGGTGAAGAAAAGCTCGCCAAAGGCTCGCCACTACAAAGAATAGGTGACGATGAAGACTTAAAAGGCGCAGCACTTTTGTTTGCCTCTGACGCCGGCAAACATATTACGGGCCAAACCTTGGCCGTGGACGGTGGCGTTTCCGCCGTCTAATTGACTCACTTGGCAAGATGCAAAATGCTTCTCTCGCTGGCATGAATGTCGGTCTTAATCCGTTTTTGCAACAATTGGGCGTTGAGATACTCAGTGCTGAGAATGGGCGCGCGCAGTTGTCTCTCATGCTGTCTGAGCAACATATGAATAGCTGGCAAATCACGCATGGCGGTGTGTTGATGAGTCTGCTGGATGTGGCAATGGCAATGGCAGGGCGCTCTGCCCATCCCGAGCAAAAGGGCGTGGTCACGGTCGAGATGAAGACCATGTTTTTGCAAGCGGGAGGTGCTCCTACTGAACGCTTATTGGTGACGGGCGAAGTTTTTCACCGTTCAACCACCATGTGTTTTTGTGAAGGCGCAATTACGCTGGGCGAACAACTCGTAGCAAAAGCTAGTGGCACGTTCAAGTATCTGCGTCGCATGCCGCCGACGAAAAAAAATGAGGTGAGCCAAACGGATGGCAGTGATTAAATCACCGTCAACGTAAATTCCATCCTCGCTACTAACAAAACTTTTTCGAAAACATGACCATGACTTCACTCATTTTTCACCATTACCCGAACTCGCCTTTTTCGGAAAAAATTCGACTCATTTT
>CAYPNW010000078.1:0-2315 GCA_964411965.1 uncultured Burkholderiaceae bacterium | reverse complement strand
TGGATGGATAGAGTCGCGGCGGTCGGGCATGGAACGAGCGAAAAAATGAAGAGTGAACAAGCAATACAAATTGCCAAAGAGACAGATTTGGACGATGAGCTATTGTTCAATGGCGGCTTGCCCTTAACCGACTATCATCAGATTGCCATTGGCGAACGGGTTGCGATTACACCCACCGACTATGCGCTTGATCCAGTTGAAGGTAGCTTACTCATCAATGCCGCCAATGAATTTGCCGTGTTGCGCGAAGATGAGCGAGCGGGGCAAGTCATCGTGCACTTTCCTCGAATTGGGTTTCAGATGAAACCCATCAAGAAGATTTAAACTTTTAGAGATCCAATAATCAAAGGTAGAACATGAAAACATTTAAAAACAGAGTCACGGTAATTACTGGCGGTGCGAGTGGCTTCGGTAAAGAATTTGCCCTAGTTGCCGCGCGTTTAGGCATGAAGATTGTGATTGCCGATGTGCAGCAAGATGCCTTAGACGCTGTGCACACTGAACTTACCGTGCTTGGTGCGGATGTGCTTGCGGTGCGGTGCGACGTGCGCCACGCGAATGAAGTACAAGCCTTAGCTGACGCCACCATGAAACATTTTGGCGCCGTACATTTGGTCTTCAACAACGCGGGTGTCGGCTCAGGCGGCTTGATCTGGGAAAACAGCCAAGCCGATTGGGAATGGGTGCTAGGCGTGAATTTATGGGGCGTGATTCATGGCGTGCGGATTTTTACTAATCTTATGTTGGCATGCGCAAAACAAGACCCTGAATACGAAGGCCACATTGTCAATACCGCATCCATGGCGGGTATGCTGAATGCACCCACGTTGGGCGTCTATAACACCTCCAAGCATGCCGTAGTGTCGCTGACAGAAACGCTGTACCAAGACCTTAAATTGATGCAATTGCCGATCAATGCGTCCGTCCTATGTCCGTATTTTGTGCCAACGGGAATTAGCCAATCGCACCGCAATCGGCCAGAAGACGTGCCTTCTGGCGCAATCACTGCTAGCCAACGTGCGGCACAAATCATGTCGGATAAAGCCGTCAACTCCGGAAAAATCACCGCTGCCGAAGTCGCTGAAAAAACCTTCAACGCGATTCGCGACCAACAGTTCTATATCTTTTCCCACGAAGGTGCATTAGCGGGTGTGCAAACGCGTATGGAAGACATCATGTTGCAACGTAACCCTAGCGATCCGTATGAAGCAACACCGCATATTCGCGAAATGTTGCGCGCAAAAATTGGTGCTGCGGGATAAAGGCGACGCTTTTTTCTAACTCAAATCAGACACTGCATAGGAATGAAAATAGATATACCTACCTATGTATTTTATTTGAGTGCTTTCAATTAATGCGCAAAGACATCAAAAATTTTTAAATTTGACGGAGTATGCATGTTTTTAGTATTAAAGTTGATTTGCAGCTTCTGTTCTTTGCTGTGGATAAAGGGTGATTTCAATGACACTTGAGATAACAAGCAATCAATTCGCCGTACTTGAAAATGGCACACGCTTGCATTACGCGAGCGTGGGTGACGCAAGTAAGCCGTTAATGCTTTTCGTGCACGGCTTTCCGGAATTTTGGTTTGAATGGGCGGCGCAGTTAAGCGCATTCGGCGGCGAATTTCACGCTGTCGCCCCTGATTTGCGCGGGTTCAATTTGTCGGATATGCCCAGCGACCCGAAAGCCTATCGCGCCAAACATATTATTGACGACCTTCGTTTGTTTATCGCCCATTGTGGTCACGAAAAAGCCATTATTGTCGCGCATGATTGGGGTGGTGCAATTTGCTGGGGGTTAGCGATGGCGTTTCCTGAGTTGGTGGAAAAATTAATCATCATCAATTCACCGCATCCCTATCTGTTCATGCAAGCCTTGCAGAACGACCCGAAACAACAAGCATCGAGCCAATACATGAATTGGTTGCGTAGCCCTGGTTCAGAATTGGCACTAGCAAAAAACGAGTTTGCTCTATTAGAGGGGTTTTTTAATGGTATGGGGCAGGGCGAAGCAGTATGGTTTGACGCAGCAACGCGGGCGCGCTATCACGAAAGCTGGCAACGTGGTGTGATAGGCGGCGTCAATTACTACCGCGCGTCACCCTTGCATCCTCCAACAGGGGGTGATGAGACCAAGGTGCAACTCGACCCAACTGAATTCAAAGTGAACGTACCCACGCGTGTCATTTGGGGAGAAAACGACAAAGCACTTTCGGCGAGTTTGTTAAATGGATTAGAAGAATTTGTGCCGGATTTGCAGGTGGTGCGAATTCCAAATGGTTCGCATTGGGTGGTGCATGAACAGCCTGATGA
>CAYPNW010000077.1:9375-10695 GCA_964411965.1 uncultured Burkholderiaceae bacterium | reverse complement strand
AAGGCGTGTGCCGCCCAGCGTGAGGACGACGCAACCTTCATGTTGCTAGGACGAGGGCATTCCACTGGAATGCCGAAATAGTCCAGAGAGCCAGAAAAATGTGCAATCGAGCCTGTAGCGTTCTCACCATTACGTTGAGCATTATTAACAAGGGTATCCGAGCCTGTTAAAAAACATGAACTTAATTGAGCTTTGAAGCAGTCAACTGCCGATTCTAGGTTTAACTGGCTAACTGATTTCTTTAGGGCGCCCATCGAGTTGGTTTTATCGCTATAAAGTTTTGATTTCTAGAAAACATATCTATTGCATACTACTTTTTCCAAAACGTTCAAATTGCGATGAAGACCGCTGCAGAACTAGGCTTTGGGACTGGCAAATCGATGGAAGTGAATCTGATTTGAGTTATTTAGCTATACTCGTGCATATAAAACATTGCCAAATCTAAAGGCTTGAAACTTGTTCAAACGATTCCAGACACACCGCAAATCCCCTTATGTCAGATTCATCAAAACAACACGCAAAGCGTGACGCATCGCATGCCGACGTCGAACTATCCAGCCTCATGGCGATGGAAATCAAAGCGGGTTTGCTCAAGGAACGTGCAAGCTTGTCTCCCAAATTCCTGTATGACACATTAGGGTCAGTGCTGTTTGAGGCGATTTGCGAATTGCCTGAATATTATCCAACCCGAACTGAAGCGGAAATTTTTTCACAGCATTTACCTGAAATGGCGCGCCGTATTGGGTCTGGCGCAACCTTGGTTGACCTTGGCGCAGGCAATTGCGCGAAAGCAGCAAAACTTTTTCCGCTGCTTCATCCTGCGCAATACGTTCCTATCGACATATCCGTCGACTACATGCGCGATTACGTAAAGCGCTTGCAAGAACGTTTTCCTCACATCGAAATGACGCCGCTTGGCTTGGATTTTTCTCTGCAATGGCAATTACCTGAGGAAGTGCGAGCAAGTAAGCGCGTTTTCTTTTATCCAGGGTCATCGATTGGGAATTTCGACCCTGATCAAGCGCTGATTTTTTTTAAACAAATGCGTGCCGCATGCAGTGAGGACGGTGGAATTTTAATTGGTGTTGATTTGATCAAAGAACTAGGTTTACTCAATGCTGCCTACGATGATGCGCTAGGTGTGACTGCCGCGTTTAATTTAAATATGCTGCGCCATGTTAATCGTATTATTGGTGCCGATTTCGATGTGCGTGCGTGGTCGCACAAGGCTTTTTTTAATTCTTCGCTCTCCAGAATTGAAATGCATTTAGAAGCACGCACCGACGTCATCGTGCGTTGGCCGGGCGGCATGCGCCATTT
>CAYPNW010000077.1:0-9275 GCA_964411965.1 uncultured Burkholderiaceae bacterium | reverse complement strand
CCGATTAAGTGGCATCTTGCCCATACCACTTGGTTTTTTGAAACCTTTATTTTGGAAAAATTCGAAGCGCGATTTGTGCCTTTCGATCCCTCTTTTCGAGTCCTTTTTAATTCGTACTACAACGGCATCGGCGAGAAGCATCCGCGCGCTCAACGGGGGCTGTTGACACGACCGAATTTGGCAGAAGTACTTGCCTATCGGCAGAACGTTAATTTGCGTGTTTTGGATGTTTGGCAGCGACACCAAGGTGCGGAGCTTGCGACTTTGATTGAGCTAGGTCTGCAACATGAACAGCAACACCAAGAATTAATGCTGACTGATGTAAAGCATCTTTTTTCGTGCAACCCGCTATTTCCAGCATTACCGATTGTTTTGCCTAAGGACCTTACCTCGACACCGCAAATTCAACACCAGACACAATGGGTTGAATTTAGTGCGGGGCTAGTGGAATTGGGTGCGCCTGATTCAAGCAAGGGATTTTGTTTTGACAACGAAACGCCCAAACATCGCGCATTTGTTGAAGCGTTTTCGATTTCAACAAAGCTTGTCACCAATCGCGAGTATTTAGCATTTGTTGAAGCCGGCGGCTATGCGAAGTCCGATCTTTGGTTGGCAGAGGCTTGGGATTGGTTGCGCAGCCAAATGATTACCCATCCCTTGTATTGGCATCTCGCCGGCACCAAAGGTGCGGAAAAGTGGCATGAATTTACCTTGGCAGGCTTGTGTGCTTTGGATTTGGATCAGCCGGTTTGTCACTTGTCGTATTTTGAAGCAGATGCCTATGCGCATTGGGCAGGCGCACGCTTACCCACCGAGATGGAGTGGGAATTAGCGGCGCGGGCGGCCGCTGGCGTGCCGTCAAGCGCGGTGCACGCGCAAACCGCGCTGGCAAAGGAAAAAAACGGTACAAATGCAGCGCAGGAGATCCAACAATTATTTGATCATTGCTGGCAGTGGACCAGCAGCAGTTACATGCCTTACCCAGGCTTTCGCGCTCAAGCGGGTGCTATTGGTGAGTACAACGGTAAATTCATGGTGAACCAATATGTTTTGCGTGGGTCATCCTGCTTTACTCCCAAATTTCATAGCAGAATTAGCTACAGAAATTTTTTCCCCACTAGCGCACGTTGGCAAATGTCGGGCTTGCGTTTAGCTCGCTCGATTTGATTAGACTATATTTTTTCTCGTTTTTGGATGTGAATCTTTACCATAGAAAGGAAGCGAAATGCCTAAAGCAATTTGGAATGGCGCTGTCATCGCGCAAGCGAATGCCAACGAGGTGAAAATTTTTGACGAAAATGTGTACTTCCCACCAAGTGCGGTGAATTTTTCGTTTCTGCAAGAAAGCACCCACCACACCGTATGTTCGTGGAAAGGAACAGCGGATTATTACTCCGTGAACGTCGATGGAAAAATCAACGAGAATGCTGCCTGGCTTTATCGCGCGCCAAAAGATGCGGCGAAAGAAATCGCTGGCTATATCGCCTTTTGGAAGGGCGTTAAAGTCGAGTCATAAACCCACAAGCAGCGCAACGAAAATTGCTGCGGCATTCAGTGAGGTATTTCTTGAAATAGCTGGAGTATATTTAAAAATACTGCCTTTTATGCTTATAAATGAAGCGCTTTAATTATATACATTGGGCAGTATTCAATATATATTCTTTAGTTGAATTGGACTGCTACCTTAGTTCAGCCAATTTTCTTTGTAGACTCCAGCCAACTGGCGCAGTGTTAGCATGAACGCCGTGCTGCTCTTTGTCTTCAACGCTGGCTTGCAATGAAACCAGCAAACGATGCAATTGCGATACATCTGGCAGCATAGTGCCGAAAAATAATACGCGCTGATCGAATTCGACAAGAATGGTGGGGAAATTATCAATGTCCACTTCGTCCACTAAGACAGCGTGGTCTTCAATATCTATCCAAACGAACGATTTATCTTGATGCTGCGGCATGAGCGCTTCAAAGGGGGGGCGATAGGCGTCGCAGGTGTCGCACCACGCGGCACACAAGCAGGCAACCAGCCACTTATTTTCAAGTGCTCGTTTTTTGAGTTCAAGCAGCTCAGCGTGAAATTGATTTTCGGAGGTCATGCTTTATTCTAACCGATGGCTTGCGCTTATTTCTCTCGAATGGCGGCTGCAAGAAGTAAAATAGCGCAATGACTTATCTACTCGCTATCGAAACTTCCACGGAAGTCGCCACCATCGCTTTACTCGCCAAGGGTGAAATTTTTAGCCGCGAATTGTCCGGCGTGCAGACGCACTCACATGGCGTTTTGCCCGCGGTGAAAAATCTTTTTGATGACGCAGGTATCCCATTAAGCCAGTGCGATGTGATCGCATTTGGTTGCGGCCCCGGCGCGTTTACGGGCTTGCGTACGGCTTGCGGTGTGGTGCAGGGCTTGGCATTTGGTTTAGATATACCTGTGGTGCCCATTGTCAGTTTGCGCGCGATGGCGCAAGCCGCCCAGCAAGACGATTGTCAGGGCGATTTTGTGTGCGTCTTGGATGCGAGAATGAACGAAGTGTATTGGGCGCATTATCAGGCCATTAAAAATATCGAAGGCACAAATGCATCAAGGGGTTGGCGCGAAACGCATGCGCCTCGTTTGGGGCAAGCAATTGAGGCATTTGATTATGCTTTGTTACATCAAGCTGATCTGGTCTTGGGGAAAGGTGTCGTGCTACCCGATGAACTGGCGCAAACGAGTAAACCACTTCTGATTAAACACGCGATGCCCCATGCGAAAGAACTGCTGCAACTAGGTTTGCAAGATTTTACTGACGGGCTTGGGGTATCTGCAGAAATGGCGCAGCCACTTTATTTACGAAACAAAATCGCCCAAACAACGCAAGAAAGACTGCAAGCTCGCGCAATTTGAGGGCGCTGGCTGCTGTTATATGATGAACGAATTGGAATTATGTAAACTAGAAGATCGTGACGTAGAGGCAATGCTCGCTATTGAAGAAAAGGAGTATGTTTTTCCATGGACACGGGGGAATTTTTTAGATTCTTTTGCAAGCGGTCACGACTTGGTTGGATTGCGGGTAAGCTCGAAAAGCGATGATGAGGGTTCGCAGCTTGTCGCGTATCTCATCGCCATGCAGGTGCTTGATGAAATACATTTGCTCAATCTCGCAGTTGAAAATTCCCATCAAGGTAAAGGCCTAGGCAAACATCTTTTGAATCATTTGATTGATCTCGCGAATCAGCGTTCCTGTAGCAGTATTTTGCTAGAAGTACGTGTGAGCAACCGCAGGGCTATCGACGTGTATCAAGTTGCTGGATTTGTCGAAATAGGGCGACGAAAAAATTATTATCCGGCGCACGATCAAAGTCGAGAAGAGGCGATTGTGATGCGACGCATGGTCGCTCCGTGTTCGCAGGTAAGTTCGACTGAATGAGGACTGACGCAATAGAGCGACGGCTAGGCGCGAAGCTGCAGACCGTACAAATGGTGCCGCAAGCAAAGCGACAACGCAAAGCAAGAACGCCAAGCAAAACGGCAAGGTCTGTTTTGTGTAAATTCTAGGAAAAAAAGATTTCAAACTGAATGCATGATGAATCGCGATAGAGAACTGCTAAGTAAGCAAATGGGCCTCGGGCCCGTTTGGCGCTTGCGTAATACCAAGGCCGTAACTGCGACAGAATCAGAACCGTTAGTATCGAGCTTTGATGTGACCGAGGGCGCCGAGAGAGCGGAATTTCTTTTTATTGGAGACGGCTTTGATCAGTTACGCAATGGCGACGACGAGGTCACACACGATAAAAAGCAGCAGTTAATTGTGCAAATTCGTCGACAATTAGAATACGCGAGTGGAAAGACAACGCATCTCGTTCAGTTACGCAAGTTTCACCATGTGATCGGGGCAAATGAACCTGCGTCCTTGGTTTCCGAGGAGAACCGCGCTTGTCTCGTACACTTGCGTTCTCAGTTGGCGCTGATTCAACCCAAAGTGATCGTTGTATTGGGCGCAACAACAGCACTCGATTTATTTGCCTTAGTTGGCGAAGCAAGCCGCCCCCCCAGTTTGCCTGAGACCTTGGCTTTTGACGGTATTCCCACCTTAGTTTCCGATTCCATTGACGAATTACTCACGCAGCCGCTAAAAAAACGTCAAATTTGGCAAACACTTTGTCAGGTCATGTGCTTAGCTTAATGTCTCCTTTCGCGCTTGCTCACGTCCGTCTTAATTGGCGTGGTCGGTAAGCATGGATCACACTGCGCAACAACAGTTTTTTCGTGACTGGGGTCATCTTCAAGACCCGCACGTGCGCGCCCTAGCATGGATGCTCACATCGCCGCAGTTACTCGATGAAAGCCGGTTTATATCTGCATCGCAAATCGCTGAAATTGATATGCCGTCACATACGCAATTGACGACATGGTTCGCTGAGTTGGAACAAGACCCGAGCCAATTTCACGTGAGTTTAGACTTGGAACGTCACCGACGACTCGGCCATTACGCTGAAAATTTATTAGCGTATTTTTTTCGACATCAAGAGAATTTAGTGGCGCACGGTTTGCAAATTCACGACGCAAAAAAGAGAACGATAGGCGAGTTTGATTTTTTGGTTGAGCAAAAAATAGGGCTCTTACATTTGGAAATTGCGACGAAGTTTTATCTGCTTTTTAGTGATACTGCGCTCGTGGAAAGCAACAACTTGTTTGATTTTTTTGGCCCCAATCTTGCGGATAGCTTAGGCGCAAAGATGGGTAAGATCGTCGATCAGCAGTTGAGTTTATCTGCCCACCCTTTGGCCCAAGCGCTGTTGCCCAGACCAGTGAGCGCCGCGCAAGCATTGGTTAAAGGATGGCTGTTTTATCCCCATTCTCAGTCACGAAGCTGGCGCACCTCAGACGTGACTTTACCTGGCATCGTCGCCAATCACAGTCGTGGTTTTTGGTGTGGGCTCGATGAACTCAACTCTGTTAATTTTGAACAGGCTTTGATTCTGCCGCGATTGCGCTGGCTTGCGCCTGCTATTGCGAGAACCGAAGAGGTATTAACCAAAGCAGAAGTGATGCAAGAAATTTCGCAGCATTTTACGCGCGACCAATCTCCACTCATGCTGGCCTTGATGCAGGAAGCCAAGGGTCAAATGCGGGAGTTTGCGCGCGGCATGATCGTGCCAGAAGACTGGGTCGATCAAGCTCGAATGCGACGCCAATTGGGGAACTGATGGCGTGAAGCGCAGCGCAGGCTATGTTGTTTAGTGGTGGCAATCGCCGATCAAGGCAATCGAGTCGCACACCTTCTGGTTCGCTGCATGACGCCGCATGACGGCGTACATGATGCAGGCAACGAACAAGCCAAAGATGATGATGATGGTATTTATGCTGAAGCTTAACCACACCATTGCGGCGTACATCAATAAAACCAGCAAGATCGACAAATTTTCGTTGAAATTTTGCACTGCTATCGAGTGCCCCGCGCTCATCAAAACGTGACCGCGGTGCTGCAGCAAAGCATTCATTGGCACCACAAAATAACCCGCTAGAGCGCCGATTAAAATTAATAAGGGGTACGCCAGCCATATCGAGGTAACCATGGTCATGCTGGTGATAATCAGCCCCATGATGATGCCTAAGTACATGACAGATAATGATTTTCTTAGCGGCACAAAACGTGCTGCGGTGACGGCGCCCAAGGCGATACCAATTGCGAAAATGCCGAGAAGCTCGGTGGCTTTATTGAGGGGTAAATGCAAGGATTGCTTTGCCCATTCAATAACAATTAATTGCAGGGTTGCACCGGCGCCCCAAAATAGTGTCGTTACCGATAGAGAAATTTGCCCCAGCTTGTCTTTCCAGAGTGTTGTCGAACAACGCGCGAAATCGGTCATTAACTTAATCGGGTTTCGTTCCTGATGACGATAGCGCGCACCCGTGTCGGGAATAAAAACATTGAAAACGCCAGCCACCATATAGCAGCCCACGATGACGCTGACGGCCGCTTCAGTGGGTGTTTCAATCGCGAAATCGAGCACAGGAAAATCAAACGCCATCAACATCGTAGAAATGCTGGGCGTGATTAATTTGCTGCCTAAAATTGCGCCGAAAATAATTGACGCTACAGTGAGACCTTCAATCCAGCCGTTCGCAGCAACTAACTTCTCTGCGGGCAAGAGTTCCGTCAATATCCCGTACTTAGCCGGAGAATAAGCGGCGGCACCAAAGCCGACGATGCCATACGCGATGACTGGATGTACGTGAAGAAACAGCAAAGAACAACCAAGAATTTTGATCATGTTGGTAACAAACATGACACGGCCTTTTGGGAAGGAGTCTGCAAAAGCCCCGACAAACGCAGCCAATAGCACGTAGGAAAGCGCAAAGCTCCACTTGAGCAGTGGCGTCATCCACGCTGGTTCAGCCATAGAGACCAGTAAGGCCATAGCCGCAATGAACAGCGCATTATCGGCTAGCGACGAAAAAAACTGCGCCGCCATAATTGTGTAAAAACCGCGTTTCATTAAACTGTGTTTGCCTTTTTCAGAGCTGGCGAAAGCATCGCCCAACGGTTACTGCAGGAGTGAGTCATGCACAGCAATGTGGACATGAATGCACAAATTGTTTCGTGCGCAGTTTGTTACAAGTTGTCACCAGCGAGCTTTATACCATGAAATTCTTTTGGGAAATTTGAAATCAATCAAGTTAAGGCAATAATACTGAGTAAAATATCAGTACTTTTCCAAAATCATTGTAATCGACCGGAATATCCATGGCGAAACCAAAAACCAATTACACCTGCACAGAATGCGGTTGCATCCAAAATAAATGGGCCGGTCAGTGCCCAGCGTGTCAGCATTGGAATACGCTGGTTGAAACAGTCGTCGAAGTTGCTGGTACGAATCGTTTTAGCGGGAAACATCAAAGCCTTGCGCAGACTGCACCTGTCTTAAATTTGGCGCAAATCGATGCGGCTGATGTGCCTCGCTTTGGTAGCGGGATTGAAGAATTTGATCGAGTCTTAGGAGGTGGTTTGGTGCCTGGAGGCGTGGTGCTAATCGGTGGCGACCCAGGTATTGGTAAGTCCACCTTGTTACTTCAAGCCTTGGCCAGCTTGTCAAAAATCAAGAAGGTACTGTATGTCAGTGGCGAAGAGTCAGGTGCGCAAATCGCCTTACGCGCAAAGCGTTTGGGTGTGGACGGGAGTGAACTCGCCTTACAAGCGGAGATTCAACTTGAAAAGGTGTTGAACACCCTTGCTGAACACCGACCTGAAGTGGTGGTGATCGACTCTATCCAAACCATGTATTCCGATGCATTAAGTTCGGCACCAGGCTCCGTGGCGCAGGTGCGCGAATGTGCCGCGCAACTCACACGTGTCGCTAAAACCATGAATATCACCATGATTTTGGTTGGCCATGTCACGAAAGAGGGCGCATTGGCCGGGCCGCGCGTGTTGGAACACATTGTTGATACGGTTTTGTATTTTGAAGGCGATACGCACAGTAGTTTTCGGCTTGTGCGAGCCATTAAAAATCGCTTTGGTGCCGTGAATGAACTGGGTGTTTTTGCCATGACAGAGCGAGGTTTAAAGGGCGTATCGAATCCTTCTGCTTTGTTTTTGTCGCAGCACGATACGCAAGTCGCCGGTTCTTGCGTCATGGTCACGCAAGAAGGCTCGCGCCCCTTGTTGGTTGAAATCCAAGCTTTAGTTGATACCTCCCACGCACCGAATGCTAAACGGTTGTCGGTGGGTTTAGATCAAAATCGCTTAGCCATGTTGCTCGCTGTGCTGCATCGACATGCGGGCGTTGCGGCTTTTGATCAGGACGTGTTTATTAATGCTGTGGGCGGCGTAAAAATTACAGAACCTGCGGCGGATTTAGCCGTCTTGTTGGCTATCAATTCGTCAATGCGAAATAAGCCACTGCCTAGGGGGTTGGTAGTCTTTGGCGAAGTCGGTTTGGCTGGTGAAATTCGTCCAGCGCCGCGTGGGCAAGAGCGTTTGCGTGAAGCGGCAAAATTAGGGTTTTCTGCCGCCATCATCCCGAAGTCGAACGCGCCTAAGCAGAAGATTGAAGGCATGCAGATCATCGCCGTTGACCGTATCGACGAAGCATTAAACAAAGTGCGCGATATTGATGGTTTGCTTGATTAAGCTTTGCTGGCGCGTCGAAATTTGGCAAGCTTAGCGATACATAGACGAGTAAATTTTGATTACTCCTATAAATAAAGCGCAAACTGGCAGAAAAAATGTAGAAAATAGGGAGTATAGATGCTAATTGCCCTGTGTCGCTATTTGCTTGTGGCCTGTTTTACGCTGTAAAAGCGCGCCGATTTCGCCCACAATGCCACGTCGAAACGCCAGCACACAAATAATGAAAATCAGCCCAGTAACAATGGTGACGGCATCGCCAATACTGCGGAACCATTCGATTTTCGTTAGATCCGCTAAGAAATTGCCAAAATCGCCCAATTTGTTTTCTAATAAAATCACGATAATGGCGCCGACAATGGGGCCAGTCTTCGTACCTAGGCCGCCAACTAAAGTCATCAACACCACCAAACCAGACATAGACCAATGCACGTCGGTCAGTGTTTCAAACCCCAGCACCAGTGTTTTACTTGCACCAGCTAAGCCAGCCAAGGCGGCAGAAAGCACGAACGCCAATAATTTGTAGCGATCAACGTCATAGCCCAAGGAAATCGCCCTAGGCTCGTTTTCTTTGATCGCTTTGAGCACCTGACCAAATGGCGAATGCACGGCGCGCACAATCACTGCAAAACCAAAAATAGCCACGCTGAGTATGACGAAATACAGCGTGAGATCAGACCCAAGATCAATCAAGCCAAGTAAGCGCCCGCGCGGCACACCTTGCAGACCGTCTTCACCGCCCGTAAATTTCGCCTGCAAAAAAACGAAGTACAACATTTGTGCCAAGGCCAAGGTAATCATGGTGAAATAAATACCCTGACGCCGAATGGCAAGGTAGCCCATCACGAAACCTATGCCAGCCGCGCTTAGCACGCCGAGTAATAAGCCAAGCTCAACGGGTAGACCCGCGCTTTTGAGTGCCCAACCATTTACATAACCCGCGCCGCCAAAAAATGCGGCATGACCAAAAGACAGTAGGCCGGTATAGCCGATTAATAGATTAAACGCACAAGCAAACAGCGCAAAGCACAGCAGTTTCATCAACAGAACGGGATAGATTAAAAACGGTGCTGCGATAAGTAGCCCGATTGCGAGCGCGAAGCCAAATTTTTTATTCATAGTGGTGACATCCATGCGTCTTATTCCATTTCTAAAACAAATGTG
>CAYPNW010000076.1:0-10990 GCA_964411965.1 uncultured Burkholderiaceae bacterium | reverse complement strand
AGTGCACAAAAATGGCCTTCTTTATCTTATTCCATTTCCAAATCAAGTGTGTCTAAGCGACGAGCCGCAGACAGTGCTGTGGCACGACAAGGCGAAGGCAACAACGACACCATAGCTTTAGAAATGGAATTAAACTTTCCTCATGTCACCAACGCCAATTTACTCACCAAGCCATCCACCATTACCGCAGCGCCATGGTGTTGCCCCAAGCTATCTGTGGTTGCCCGAAGGCGCGTGGTCGGATTTAATCGAATGTTTAAGCGATCAATTTCCTGATGTGTCCAAAACAGTCTGGCTAGATCGGCTCGCACGGAACGAAGTGCGCGATCAACACGGCGCAATCTTACGCGCAGACAGCCCTGCACGACGTGGTATGTGCATTTTTTATTACCGCGAAATTGCGAACGAGACAGTTATCCCTTTTTCAGAAGTGATTCTGTACCGCGACGCACATCTTCTGGTCGTCGATAAACCGCATTTTCTGCCAGTAACCCCAGGCGGGCGCTTTTTACACGAAAGTCTTTTAGTCAGGCTCAAACGAACGCTAGGCATTGAACAACTAAGCCCAATTCATCGGCTGGACCGCGAAACAGCAGGTGTCATGCTGTTTTCGCTTCAAGCGCAAACCCGAGGCAAATACCAAGTGCTCTTTCAAGACCGTGAAGTTGATAAGACCTACCACGCGCTGGCACCCAGTCTGACTTTGGATTTCCCCATCAACTATGAAAGCCGCATAGTTGAAAGTGCAGATTTTTTTGTCATGCAAGAAGTCACTGGCGCCCCAAACTCGCAAACTCAGATTGATTTACTTGAAAATCGCGGCGCATTGAGCTTATATCAACTCAAACCAAGTACTGGGCGGCGACATCAATTACGTGTGCACCTCGCCAGTTTGGGTGCGCCTATCGTGAACGATAGTTTTTATCCAAAGGCCGCTGCTTGGAATACGGATGATTTCGAGAAACCTTTGCAATTATTGGCAAAGTCGATTGCCTTTATTGATCCAATCGAAAAAAAATTGCGCGAATTTCATAGCGAAAAATCGCTCTAAAATGACATCTTCCGCGCTTGCAAAAAACGCGAGCATTAGGTCTTTAACGAGATGTAAAATGACCATCTAATGACAAACAGCTTGACAGTTTTCGGTTCAGCTTATAAGATGTTGGTCTTCGGAGTGTGGCGCAGTCCGGTAGCGCACCTGGTTTGGGACCAGGGGGTCCAAGGTTCGAATCCTTGTACTCCGACCAAATACAAAAGCGAGTTAAGTTTCTACTTAACTCGCTTTTTTGTTTTCTAGCGATAGAAATGTCGCCGATAGATCTACGTTGTAATTCCTTCCTACCCTTGCTTAAAACGCGCCAATATACGTAAGGTCTGCCCGATTTGCTCGATATTGTGAATCACCAGTTCCCTCGCCTCATTCACCATCTTGAGTTCACGCAAGCCAAACATGCCGCGCCCACTGCCTAGCAATTTAGGCGCTAAGTAAAGCAGCAATTCGTCCACATGGTTTTGTTCGATTAAGGCGCCATTCAGAATTGCTCCCGCTTCCACATGCAGTTCGTTGATCTGGCGCCGGCCACATTCGATCAACACATCATTCAAATCGACTCGCCCTGTGCTATCGGGCAGGCAAATAAGTTCCGCACCACATTCTTTTAATGCGCGCTGCTTCGCTTGGTCTGCCTGCGCAAACATAATCAACGCACCACCCTGCAAGATCTTTGCCTTGGGCGATATGGTTAATTGGCTATCAACAACGATTTTTGTGGGTTGAGGAAACACACTAAACGCTTCGACGCCACGCACGTTCATTTGCGGGTCGTCTGCCAACACCGTGCCGCTGCCCGTGAGAATGGCATTCGCCCTACTGCGCCACACATGGCCATCTTGGCGTGCATCTGATTCAGTAATCCATTGGCTTTGCCCATTCTGCAATGCCGTGATGCCATCCAAACTCGCTGCTATTTTCATCCGCACCCATGGTTTGCCCGTTTCCATGCGTTTGAAAAAGCCCAGATTTAATTCCCTTGCTTCATGCGCGAGCAGTCCCGTATGGACTTCGATACCCGCCTCGCGCAGCAGCTTAAAACCGCGTCCCGCCACCTGTGGATTGGCGTCTTCCAAAGCAGCAAACACCTTCACAATGCCCGCCGCAACAAGCGCATTAACGCAAGGCGGTGTGCGCCCGTAATGGCTGCATGGCTCCAAACTCACGTAAGCGGTTGCGCCACGTACTTGATGCCCGCGCAGCACGGCATCATTGATTGCTTGCACCTCGGCATGCGCCTGTCCCAAGGCTTGCGTCCAGCCTTCGCCGATGACCTGCCCATCTTTCACCAAAACGCAGCCAACTTTGGGATTTGGCGCAGTCGCCATCGTCGCCCGCTGCGCTAGCAGCAATGCGTGATGCATGAAACCAAGATCAGTATCGACGGGCGTTTTCATTTGGATTGAGGGAGCGCGGAATTATTCGGTATGTGCGTTCGAGTGTAAAACGGGATGAGTTTGGTGACAAGATTTCCGCCGCTTGGCTGGCGCCAAGCAAGGGAATTTGTCGCCAAAATCACCCGTTTTGCGCCGAACCCGTGGGGAAACATCATTTTCAGAATACCCAGTGATGAAAATCATGTTGGGATAGAAAATGATGTTTCGCACGTACCGAATAAATCCGCGCTTCCTTAAGTATTTTGCACAGTAATGGTTGGGAATTTACTCGACATATCTTTGGCTTTTTCCGCCACTTTGATCGCTACCTTGCGCGCTATCGTTTTGTAAATTTGCGCCACCGGGCCATCTGGCTCAGCCACGACTGTTGGCGCACCCGAATCTGCCTGCTGGCGTATTGCCATAGTCAGCGGCAGCGCGCCGAGGAATTCAACTTCGTATTCTGCGCACATTTTCTCGCCGCCGCCCGCGCCAAAAATTGCTTCGGCATGGCCGCAATTTGAGCAGATATGCGTGCTCATGTTTTCAACAATACCCAAGATCGGTATGCCCACTTTCTCGAACATCTTGAGGCCTTTTCGGGCATCGAGCAGAGCAATATCTTGCGGCGTCGTCACAATAACTGCGCCCGTGACAGGCACCTTCTGCGATAGGGTCAGTTGAATATCCCCCGTCCCTGGCGGCATATCGACAATTAAATAATCTAAATCGCGCCAATTGGTCTGCTCAAGTAATTGCTGCAAAGCCTGCGTCACCATTGGCCCGCGCCAAACCATGGGCTCGTCAGGATTGATCAAAAATCCAATCGATGAGACTTGCAATCCGTGGTTTTCCAAAGGCTCCATGGTCTTGCCATCCACCGTTTCGGGTCGGCCTGAAATCCCCATCATCATAGGCTGCGAAGGGCCATAGATATCCGCATCCAAGATACCTACCGATGCACCTTCAGCGGCCAGCGCCAAGGCTAAATTGGCTGCTGTGGTTGACTTACCCACACCACCCTTGCCAGACGCAACAGCAATAATGTTTTTTACGTTGGACATAATTTTGATGCCGCGCTGGACAGCGTGCGCCACGATCTTGGAGCTGACGTTGACTTGTACCTGCTGCACGCCTGGCAATGCGCTCAGCGCGCTGCTGACCAAGCTCTGTATCAGCGCAAACTGGCTTTTTGCGGGATAGCCTAGTTCCACATCGACACTCAGCTTACTGCTGTCGATTTGAATATTTTTGATTACTTTACTGGCAATTAAATCCTTCTCCGTATTGGGGTCCACAACCAAACTTAAGGCCGCTTTGACTTGCTCTTGTGTTACAGACATCGTTTTCTCCGATCAAATTTTTCGTCAGTCTATCGTAAAACGGCTTGGGACTCGCGCTGGTGCTCCTGCCGGTGGCCGCGCCGGAATCAGCCGTTCACTGCTAAAATGAGCGATTATTTTCTTCATGCAAAGATCGAAAACCATGACTCGCAAGCTGTTTGTCACGACTGCCCTTCCCTACGCCAACGCACCGTTTCACCTTGGCCACATTATGGAATATATCCAAGCAGATATTTGGGTCAGACACCAGCGCATGGCAGGAAACCAAGTGCATTTCGTATGCGCAGACGATGCGCATGGCGCACCGATAATGATCGCGGCAGAAAAAGCCGGCATTACGCCGCAAGAATTTGTGGCGCAAATAGCTGCTGGGCGTAAGCAGTATTTGGATGGTTTTCACATCGCCTTTGACAATTGGCATTCCACTGACGGCATCGAAAATCATCAGCTGTCGCAAGATATTTATCGCAAGCTGAAAGCTGCTGGATTCATCGTCAGTAAAACCATCGAACAGTTTTACGACCCTGTAAAAAATATGTTTTTACCCGATCGCTACATCAAAGGCGAATGCCCGAAGTGCGGCGCTAAAGATCAGTATGGTGACTCGTGTGAAGTTTGTAGTTCCGTTTATGCGCCGACCGAAGTCGTTAACCCGTATTCTGTTTTGACTGGTGCGACGCCGGTGATGAAATCATCTGAGCATTTTTTCTTCAAATTGTCGGATGAAAAATGTGTGAATTTTTTGCGCGAATGGGCGCTGCAAAACAATCGCTTGCAGCCAGAAGTCGCCAACAAATGCCGCGAGTGGTTAGACAGTGATGACGCTGAAGATAAAGCTGGCGCATCCGGCTTAGGTGATTGGGACATTAGTCGTGACGCGCCCTACTTTGGTATTGAAATTCCTGATCAACCGGGTAAATATTTTTACGTCTGGCTTGATGCGCCTGTTGGTTACCTCGCCTCGTTGAAAAATTACTTCGGCAAAATTGGCGTGGATTTCGACGCTTTTATGGCAGATCCGCACTCAGAACAAATTCATTTTATCGGCAAAGACATCACGTATTTCCACACACTTTTTTGGCCAGCCATGCTGAAATTTGCAGGGTACAAAGTGCCAGATTTTGTGTATGCACATGGCTTCGTCACTGTGTCTGGCGAAAAAATGTCAAAGTCACGAGGTACTGGTATTTCTCCCCTGAGGTATTTAGATTTGGGCATGAATCCTGAATGGTTGCGCTACTACTTCGCAGCAAAACTGAATGCGAAAGTGGAAGATTTAGACATGAACGCCGACGATTTTGTCGCTCGTGTTAACGCTGATTTAATCGGTAAATATGTCAACATCGCGAGTCGCGCGGCAGGCTTCATCAGTAAGCGCTTTGACGGCGTAGTGACGTCAGATTGGGCAAGTGCGGATGATGCGTTCATCAATAATTTGCGCAACGCTGCGCCTGAGATTCAAGCGCTGTACGATAGCCGAGAGTTCGGCAAGGCCCTGCGCGCGACTATGGAGCAAGCCGATTTGGTGAACGCCTATGTCGATGCGAACAAGCCTTGGGAATTAGCGAAGAAGCCGGAGAACGATGCAAAACTCCAAGAAGTCTGTAGCCGTTTACTGGAAGCCTTCCGTATTCTCACTATTTTCTTAAAGCCAGTTTTACCGCAATTAGCCGAACAAGTAGAAGCCCAATTGAACATTGCAGGTTTGCATTGGAATAGCGTGAACACGCCCATACCGCATCGCCACGTGATCCAACCCTATACGCATTTAATGCAACGGGTTGACGCAAAAGTCTTTGATTTACTTTTTGATGCGCCAACGCCCGCAGCACCATCGGACAGCGCGGACAAGGCAGCCGATAAGGCAGCCGATAAGGCAGCCGAAACGGTCAGCGCCGATGCCACTCCAACGAGTGATATCGAAGCGCTCGCGCCGGAAATCAAAATTGATGATTTCGCCAAGGTCGATTTGCGCATTGCCCGTATCGTCAATTGCGAACATGTTGAAGGCTCAGACAAACTGCTACGATTAACGCTCGATGTTGGCGAAAGCCGTCACCGTAATGTATTTTCTGGCATTAAGTCGGCCTATCAGCCGGAACAATTGATCGGTAAGTTCACCGTCATGGTGGCTAACTTGGCGCCACGTAAGATGAAATTTGGCGTCTCTGAAGGTATGGTATTAGCCGCCAGCGCCGCTGACGAAAAAGCCGATCCCGGTCTATACATTTTGGAAGCTTGGCCGGGCGCTAAAGCAGGCATGCGGGTGCGCTAAGTAAAAGAAAAAGTCTATCAAGAATAACGCGGAGTTTGCCATGACAACCAATTCACCCATCCCTGTCCGCCTACAAGAGTTGCGCCGCGCCATGCATGGCGCCGGTCTAAACGCGTATGTCGTGCCCTCTTCTGACCCGCATTTATCAGAGTATTTGCCTGCTCGGTGGCAAGGGAGAGAACGCTTTTCGGGTTTCACAGGTTCTGTGGGCACACTGGTCGTAACGGACAATTTTGCCGGACTTTGGGTTGATAGCCGTTACTGGTCTCACGCAGAAAAAGAGTTAGCGGGAACTGGTGTACAAATGATGAAAATCGCCTCCGCAGCAGCGACTTTGCACATCGATTGGTTAGCAGAAAATCTGGCTGAGGGCGATACGGTTGGCGTAGATGGCGCGGTATTAGGCTTAGCGACCGCACGCCTGATGACAGCAAGTTTTTCGGCCAAAAAAATTGCGCTTGAGACCGCTCACGATTTGCTCAACAAGGTATGGGTAGATCGGCCTGCTTTACCGGCAGCACTCATTTTCGAACATCTCCCACCATTTGCCGCACAATCGCGCAAAGACAAACTTACTGCGTTGCGGATCACGCTCAAAGAGAAAAACGCGCAGTGGCATTTTGTTTCAACGGTGGACGATATTGCGTGGCTATTTAATTTACGCGGTGCGGATGTGAGTTATAACCCCGTGTTTATTGCGCATGCCCTCATCGGTCAAGAAAACGCGTGGATTTTCATCGACAAGCACAAAGTGCCCGCTGAAATACAAGCGCGCTTAGCGGAGGACGGTATAAAAATTGCCCCGTATGCCGACGCCGCAACGCAACTCGCCGCGCTGAAACAAACCCGCATTTTGCTTGATCCAAAACGCATTACCTACCAATTTCGCCAAGCGATTGCCGCCAGCGTACACGTGATCGAGTCCATCAATCCTTCCGTGCTCACAAAATCTCGCAAAACAGCCTCTGAGGCGCAGTTTGTGCGAGAAACGATGGAACAAGATGGTGCAGCCTTGTGCGATTTTTTTAGCTGGTTAGAACATAGCTTAGGCAAACAAACTTTAACCGAACTCGACATCGATGAAAAAATCAATGCTGCGCGCGCCCGTCGTCCGCATTTTGTGTCGCCCAGCTTTGCCACCATTGCGGGTTATAACGCAAATGGCGCCATGCCACATTACCGTGCCACCAAAGAGTCGCACGCGACGATTGACGGCGATGGCTTGCTTTTAATTGACTCGGGCGGCCAGTATTTGGGAGGGACAACGGACATCACCCGTGTGATGCCCATAGGTCAGGTCACGGCAGATCAAAAACGTGACTTCACTTTGGTGTTGAAAGGCATGATTGCCTTGTCAAAAATGCGTTTCCCGCGCGGCACATTTTCTACTGTACTTGACACCGTTGCACGCGCGCCCATGTGGGCTGAAGGCGTTAATTACGGGCACGGCACTGGGCACGGAGTTGGTTATTTTTTGAATGTGCACGAAGGCCCGCAATCGATTACCGCCTACGCCACGCCAGACGCGCACATGGTGATGGAAAACGGCATGATCACCTCAAACGAACCTGGGATTTATCGCCCAGGAAAATGGGGCGTGAGAATTGAAAACTTGTTGCTGTGTGTGCCAGCAGAAACCACGGAGTTCGGTGAATTTCTGCAATTTGAAACGCTCACGCTGTGCCCCATCGACACACGCTGCATTGAAATGAAACTCATGAACGAGGACGAGATTGATTGGCTGAATCATTATCACGCCCAAGTCTTAGCACGCTTGTCACCGCTGGTGCAGGGGCATGCGCAAGGCTGGTTGATTGAGCGCACGCTGCCAATTTAAAAACGGCGAGATGGCAGCAGGAGCATTGAACATTGAGGCTTGCGGTATAAGCTCAAACTTCCAATGTATCCAAAACATCAAAATAATAAACTTGGCTGCCATATTCTGGCGGTGTGACATATTGCTGCTTGCCCTTACTGCGCCACTGTACTGGATGATTAAAATTGGGGCCGTCATAAACAAAGGTATGAAATTCACCGTTCTCGCCGCAGGCATCGACCGTGACGGGTAAGCGTGCCAAGAAGGCAGCGTCGAATTCACAACCGACATAACTCTCGTCTAAAAATCGCCCATCCACACATACCACGCGCGCTTTAAAACCCGCTACCAAAAACTCTTGCACTAGCGTCATACGATTTTCGTTCCAAAGCGGCAGTAAAGCGTGCAAACCCACTTGCGCGCACACTTTTTCTTCCCAATCACGATGCGCTTGCAGATCAATATCGCCAAAAATTGCTCGCTGTACGCCGTCGCTCTTTAGCATACGAAGTTGTTCGATGAAACATGATTCGTAGTCTTTCCAGCTAGCCGCGATAAAACGATTCTGTAAGCCTAAGGCTGCGCCTTGTGCACAAATGAGCGCCTTACTGACGCCGTGCGAACGAACGCGACAAGCTGTTTCCTCAAGCGCCGTAAGCAGAAATTGCACGTTTTCGGACGACTGCTGCGCGCGCCACAAGGCAAGGCAAGAATCTTTACCTCCACTCCAAGAAAGCGCTGCCATCATGTTCATGGGATTGATAGTATGCATTTCTAACACAAGGGAAAATTTGGGGATAAAAAAAGCCGCTTTTGACAGCGGCTTTTCGTTTTTGGACGAGCAAATCGAAGCGATGATTACTTCGCGCGGCTCTTATATTCGCCAGTACGTGTATCGATCTCGATCTTGTCGCCTTGCTCAACGAACAAAGGCACAGGAATATTGAAACCCGTTGCAATTTGCGCTGGCTTCAACACTTTACCTGATGTATCGCCTTTGACAGCTGGCTCGGTGTAGGTAATTTCGCGTACAACGGTGGTTGGCAATTCAACGGAAATCGCTTTACCGTTGTAGAACACCACTTCACATGCCATGCCGTCTTCAAGATAATTCAACGTGCCGCTCATGTTTTCGCCTTCTACTTCGTACTGCTCGTAGTTTTCGTCCATGAATACGTACAAAGGATCAGCGAAGTAAGAGTAGGTCACTTCTTTTTTATCCAACACAACGACTTCAAACTTGTCATCTGCTTTATAAACTGTTTCTTGGCCAGAACCAGTCAACAGGTTTTTTAATTTCATTTTGCATACGGCCGAGTTACGACCAGACTTGGTGGTTTCAGCTTTCAGTACAACCATTGGGTCGCTTCCGACCATCACAACGTTACCAACGCGAATTTCTTGTGCGGTTTTCATAATTAATTAAGATAAAAGGTGAGTAAATATCTGCGGCATCTGCGACAGTAAGCCTGAAGTTCGTGCTGAATGTCGTCTAAAAAAGTGGTTCAAAAAGCGACTGATTCAGGTACAGCTTTAGAGCTATTAAGTAGCTCATTCATCATCGGCGCATTTGCTTTTTAGGGCTTGCAGCTATCGGTAACAAGCTGGATGGGGACCAAAATAACCAGCTCGAAATCAAACGACAGCAGCCGCAATTCCAATAAAGTCCGCTATTTTAACCGATTTTTGCACTATTTTTCTCAATTTCCTGCTGAATAAACAGATCAAGCTGGCTGGCAAAGTCGCCTTGACTCAGTATGTTTTCAGCCCATTTTTTGGCGTGGCTTTGCATTTGTTCGGATAAAGCGAGGATTTTTTCAAATGGATTTATCCGATCAGAACTAGGTGATGTTGGATTTTCCATTGCATTCCACGCATGCCAAATCGCGCGAAACTCTGACCCGTCTGGTGCCGCGTACAGGCTCAGAAATGCCTCCAACTTCGCGCCGTGCGCATCTTCGTCTTGAGGGTAGATATGCCAGACAAAAGGCTTACCCGCGAGTTGCGCGCGTACAAAGCTATCTTCGCCTCGCACGAAATTTAAATCACAGCTCCAAAGCAGTTGGTCATACGCAGTTTGACTGACAAATGGCAGAACGTGGAGATGACAACTTCCTTTTTGATATACCGCACCCACGTCGATTTGCTGTCCGAAAAAATCTTCGACTGCCGACGTCGCGACGCCCACGGGAAGAAGACAAATGATCTGATTGTTGCAGGCGTGGGCAAAGACGTCGAGCAATTGCGCTACTGGTGCGTTGGGGTAGCAAAAAAGAGAAACCAACACACTATCGGCGGAAATCGATACACCCAACTCGCTAAGAAATTCGCTGCGCGCTGTGGCTCGCGCAAAAAAAGCGTCACGTTTGCTTTTAAAATTGCGCGAAAAAATCAGCCCGCCCGTTTTGCTTGTCATGCCGGGAAAGAAAAAGTGCTTTTTTAACCCGGTTTGCGGATGAACTGAAATCATGCCGTGACACGATTCCACCCACGCTTCCGCACTCAAATACTCGACATTGATCCAAACGGGTGGCCGCTTGCTTTTCGCCATCGCCAAAATGACCTGTTCTGGAAGATTGCAGGCAAAAGCTTCGATCACCACGTCGGCTTGTGCGACTTGTTGCGCATTTTTTTGCCACTCTTCTTCGCTGTCCGTCCAATGGTGAATCCTCACACCCTCTAATTCCTGGCTCGCCATCTCCAAACGCACCGCAGGACAAAGCACCTGGAAACTGGCGAGATCATCCACCCAACAATCCACGCTGATTCCCTGTTCAGATTGCAATATTTTGCACAAACGCCAACAAACACCAATATCGCCGTAGTTATCTACAACACGGCAAAACAGGTGCAAATTGCGCTTCTTGGGTTGAATGACGATCATTGAGAGGATTCAATAACAAAAGTTTAAGGGGGTTTTCCTAAGATAATTCATATACTCCCCACTTTCTTCAAAAAATTAGGCTATCTCCGCCTATAAATTAAGCGCATAGAAAAATTACTAGGTGCGGTATTGACTTAAAACTTTCATCGCTTCTTTTTCATTCGAAAGAGGAAAAGAATATGGGAAGAAGCTTGCAGATTTCTGTCATGTCTCCTATTCTGTTACGACTACTGTCTTTGTGCACG
>CAYPNW010000075.1:0-11053 GCA_964411965.1 uncultured Burkholderiaceae bacterium | reverse complement strand
GCAGATAACAGCGGAGTAAGCACGACCAACGCGCCAATCATCAAAGCAGGCGGATTTTTCAATTTGACTGCAAACACCGGTGTACCAGGCTACGACGGCACGCCTAGAATCGACGCTGGTCGTATTGAATGGTTAAGTGCCCCTGTTGGCGGCCGCGCTGCACCTGGCGTGGGGCTGCTCGGCGGTATTTTTACTGTGCCAGCAATTGGAACTTCGGGTAATGGCGCGAGCGGCAGTGCATTTACCTATGACGAGGTGGGCTATTTTCGATTTCAAGCCCGAGGTGTGTTTGACGATAGTTTCGCGGCAGCGTCGAGTGACATTACTAATGGCGACTGTTCGAACGACTTTTCGAACAGTCTTGTAAGTGGCAGGGTCGGTTGTCGGTTTGGAAATATCGCCGCATCAAACTATTTTGGCCGCTTCATTCCAGATCATTTTACTTGGGTACCCATTACATCAAGTCCGGGCTGCAGCGCTGGCTCGGCGCCGTTCACGTACATGGATCAGAGTTTTACTTTCAGCGGGAGGGTCGAAGCGCAAGCCTTAAGCGGTGCGAGAACCACTAATTATTCAGGAAATTTCGCGAAAGCCACGATTACGCCTCAATTGGAAAACAATAATTCGGGCGTACCTATTGCCGTTTCGCGCTTGGGAAGCGCTTCGTCTGGTTGGAGTGCTGGTAGCTTTCCCTTTGTAGCGAATAATTTTAGCCGTCTCACAACGCCAGATGGCCCGTACGAGAGTTTGGCAATCGGACTTGTCGCGAGCGACGAAGCGGGTCAAGTCTTACTTCAGAATCGAAATATGGATGCGAGCAACCCGGTTTGTACGCCTGACCCTAACAATACCTCCAACGGTAACTGCCCAGCCGTCACCATCGGCACAACCAACATGCGGTTTGGTCGCGTCAATCTGTCCAATGCGTTTGGCAGTGAACTTTTACCGCTCAACTTACCCTTACGTTTAGAGTATTGGGCGGGCAGCAGCGCAGGCTGGCGCACGAACACCCTCGATGCGTGCAGCAACTTTACTGCATCGCAGTTCGCCTTCGCGTTTCCCGTTGGTACAACCGCAAAGGCTAATAACTTAGCAGCATGCGAAACCACCATCAGCGTTGCCGGTAGCCCACCGCAACAGACGCTGCGCCTGAGCGCGCCAGGCGCGAACAATAATGGCTGGACTGATTTGACCTTAAACTTGGGACCAATTGCGAGTGGTACGCAGTGTGTTGCGGCAAGTTCCACCAATGCCCCAGCGACGACGGCCAATTTCCCTTGGTTGCAGTTCAATTGGTTCGGCAATGGCGTTCAGAATCCGCGTGCCCGTGCGAACTTCGGCGTATATAAAAATGCGAATGAGTTTATCTACCTACGTGAAATCCATTGAGGCACTATGTTTTGTTCAACTAGCGAGGTCGATGCGGATTTAGTTGAACGTAGATTGACAAGCCCAAGAGATTAACTTAACTTCAAGCATTCCTATTGCTGAGTGCGGGCGGGGGCGGTACCCCTAGCAAGTCGAACACGGAACAGATATCAAAAGTAATTGCATGTAGCTTAGCTAAGTTAGCGCACCTCGTGGCAAGTATTGTAAGGGTTGGGTGGATGGGATTTTTTCAAGATCGATTAAAACCAAAGCGTTTGTTAGCCATGTACCTTGCTAACGATGGGCTTTATTCCGCTTGTGTGGATGATACAAAAGCGGGTTTGCCGATTTTGGAATTTTGCTCCTTCCATCCAAAAGCTGAGCGAACATGGCCCAACTTGCTTGATCGCCTTCTGAAAGAATCCCCCGCAAAGAAATCCCAACGCAGCCTCCTTTTAGCTCCTGGGGAATACCAAATCTTATCAGTTGATGCATTGAACGTTCCCGCACAAGAACTGAAAGGAGCGTTGCGGTGGCGGCTCAAAGATTTGCTTGATTATCCAGTGGATGAGGCCAGTTTCGATGTCGTGAGTATCGTTGGCGATAAGGCGACTGGCGGACGTCAGTTGTCGCTTCTGGCCATTGTGGCCCGCAATCAGCATTTGCGCGAGCGCCAGACCTTATTTGACGATGCTGGCGGCGATTTGCAAGTCATTGATGTGCCAGAGATGGCACAGCGAAATATTTCTGCTTTGGTCGAACCGGAAAGTCGCGGAGTAGCGATGCTGTCGTTTGATGAGAATGGTGGGTTGTTGACTGTGACCTTTGCTGGTGAACTGTATCTCGCACGGCGACTTGATGTGCGTCTGTCGCAACTTGACGTAGATGATGCTGAAAAGCGCGCAATGCTTTTTGAGCGCATCACCTTAGAACTACAAAGATCATTGGATAATTTTGATCGGCAGCATAATTTCATCACGACGGCGAAGTTGGTTTTAGCCCCCTTAGGCCAAGTTGCTGCAGAGTTGCAAAACTACTTGGCAGCCAATTTATATATGCCGGTGGAAGTGCTTGATTTGTCCGATGTGCTTGATTTGAGTAAAGTTTCCGAGTTAAAAGATGCGCGGCGTCAACAAATGCATTTTTTGACTATAGGCGCGGCCTTGCGACGGGAAGTGAACGCAACATGAGTCAACAAATCAATCTTTTTAATGCGAGTTTGATGAAGAAGAAGCAGCCATTCTCTGCTTCGACTTTATTACAAACAATGCTGGTTGCTTTGCTTGGCGTTGCTGCAGTGAGTGCTTATGGGTATTACCAAACCGCCGAGCTAAGAAAGATGGCCACCTCAGTCAGTGCGCAGTTGAAGATAACCGAAGAGCAAGCGGCGAAGATGCGAGCGCTAGCGGGCGCGCCCGCGAAAAATCAAGAGCTCGACGATGCGCTCAGCAAACTGCAAGACGACTTGCAAAAAAAGCGCGTCGTGGCGGATATTTTGAATGCGGGTGATTTTGGGAATACGCGCGGCTATTCCGCATATTTGGCGGCATTTGCACGGCAAATCCCTTCCGGCGTGTGGTTGACGGGGCTGAGCATTGCAGGCGACGGCAAAGATATGAGCCTGAGCGGTAGAACTTTGCGTCCCGAGTTGGTGCCCGAATATGTGAGTCAATTGAAGCGCGAAGCGATTATGCACGGGAAAAGTTTTGCGACCTTGAAAATGAGTCAACCGGTATTGCAGAGCACAAATCAAGAGACCAAAAAAGAAACACGTGTGGAACGCGCCGCTTACTTAGAATTTGATCTTTTTTCTTCAGACCTCGCGGAGAAAAATCATCCAGTAAAGAGCAAGGATCAATGATGCAAGTTTCTAACAGGCTGCACATTGGCGTAGGCGCGCGAGGATGGCGCAAAGCATGATGAAACAATGGGATCAATTCGCTGAGAAAATTAACGCCTTGAGTTTGCGTGAGCGCGGCATTTTATTTGCGTTATTGAGCGTGGGTTCGCTGTTAATTGCGAATAGTCTGATCATCGAACCGCAGCTCTTAAAACACAAGATGCTGTCAGATGGCCTCAAGCGGGAGCAAGCGCAAATCGCCGCTCTGCAGGCAGAGATTAGCCAACGGGCGGCGGGCGTGTTAATCGATCCAAACGCCGACGTGAAACGAAGGCTCGCCAGTACCAGAAAGCAAATTGAAGAACTCGATCAAAATTTGCTTGCGGTGCATAAGAATTTGGTGCGCCCTGAGAAGATGGCTGATTTGTTAGAAAGTATCTTAAGGCGCAATCGGAAATTGCAACTCGTTTCCCTAAAGACGATGCCCGTATTAAATCTCGCGGAAGTATCCTCGTCCGCCAATAACAAAGTTGGCGAGGGAAATAATAGTGGGACAGCAAAATCGACTGAGCATGCGCTAAAGACCACAACTAAACTAACTGATGGCAGTGAAGGCGCAACGGATGGCGCATTGTATAAACATGAAGTTGAAATTGTGGTGGAAGGTAGTTATTTGGACATGCTCGCCACGCTGCAAGAGCTAGAAGCCTTGCCAGAACAAGTGTATTGGCATAGTGTGACTTTATCCGTGCTCGAATACCCAACGGCAAGCCTCACGATGCGCGTGTTTACGCTGAGCCTCGATAAGAAATGGCTCAATTTATGAGACGCTCGCTAAACCTTGGCTTGGAGCTTAATTTGGCGCAGAGTTTAAGCGTTATTTGTTCATTTTTTGTGCCGCCTTTGATTACGCTCCGGCTTGCAACACTTTGTCTTTTGGGTATCGGCATTTCTGGCGCGGCAAATGCTGAAAAATTGAGTGATCCAACGCGCCCAGCAAATCTCGTCGCGTCAAGCCAAAGTGGCAATGGTAGTGATAATGAAGCGGAAGGCGCGCTGGTTTTGCAGTCAATTTTGATTGGACCAAAGTACAGCAACGCAATTATTAATGGTCGCGGTGTGGCGTTGAATGGAAAAATTGGCGATTATGTGTTGGTTCGACTAAGTGAAACTGAGGCGGTTTTGAGTCGAGGCAAAACGTCCTTAACCTTGAAGTTGTTTCCGAATTTTGAAAAAAAAGCGATTAAAAAAGAATGAACTAGGTCGATATTCTGCTTTTTGTATTCAGTTTATGTGCTGCCATTTTTAGCCGCAGCAAGTAGTGGAAAATGATGTTTGGTTTATGTGTGAGACATGCTCAAAAAGGTAGTCAAAGTATGATGCGATTAATGACAAGTTGTTTTCTTTGTGCCGTGTTGGCAAGCTGCGCTTTGCCGCCATCGAAGCAAGAAACCTATGATTTGATCAAGAGCGAATTAGACAAAGCGGCCACACCAAAAGTTAAGCCTGCCGAACCTGAAGTGGTGTCGGCAGCACTTCTGCCCGCATTGAGTAGTGAAGTCCCAACACCACGCAAACCACAAGAGGAACGTTTTAACCTCAACTTTAGCAACGCGCCAGCACCACAGTTTTTTATGGGAATCGTCGCCGGTACACGTTACAACATGCTGGTGCATCCTGATGTGACGGGGAATATTTCGGCGACTTTGAAAGACGTGACTTTGTTTGAAGCCTTGGACGCCGTACGTGAGTTGTACGGTTACGACTACAAAGTTGATGGAAATCGTATTTACATCAAACCACTGACATTGCAGACACGCGTTTTTCAGATTAATTATTTAGCGGCAACGCGACGCGGCACTTCAGATATTCGTGTGACTTCAGGTTCGGTTTCTGACGTTGTATCGCCCAATTCTGGTAATGGAAATAGCTCGAACAGTAATAGCCAATTTGGTGGAAATTCTTCCGGCAGTGGCGCAAATGGGAATGGTAATGGACAGGGAAACAACTCACAAATTAATTCTAGCAAGATCAGCACCGTTTCCAATAACGACTTCTGGACTGACCTAAAATCATCGATCGAAGTCTTGGTTGGCTTAGGCAAAGAAGGTAGGCAAGTTGTAATAAGCCCTCAATCGGGTGTGGTGGTTGTACGGGCGATGTCGGATGAGATTCGTAATGTCGCTGCGTACTTGAAAGCCACACAATTGTCTGTCGACCGGCAAGTTATTTTGGAAGCCAAAATTCTTGAGGTGGAACTGAATGACCGCTACCAGACGGGCATTAACTGGGCGTCGTTTGCCTCATTGAACGCGGCACCAAATAGTCGCGCCTCGCTTGGCTTTGTCTCCCCGGGTACAAATCTCACCACAGGAGCCATCACTGCTACCGATACTGGTATCACCGCGACCGCTGGCTCGGCACTTGGCGCGGTGGGTGGCGCAGCGGGTGCTTTGAATGCGGCAGCAGGCTCCTTGTTTGGTTTAGCGTTTCAAACCTCGAACTTTGCGGCACTTCTGTCTTTCCTTGAGTTGCAAGGCAGCGTGCACGTGTTGTCTAGCCCGCGCATTGCCACGTTGAATAACCAAAAAGCCGTCTTGAAAGTGGGTAAGGACGAATTTTTTGTCACGCGCTTAAGCACCACACCTGGTACCAGTAGCACGTCTGGAACCACTGCGCCGACGGCGAGCATAGAAGTGCAGCCTTTCTTTTCTGGTGTGGCTTTAGATGTCACGCCGCAAATTGATGATAGCGGCAATATTATTTTGCACGTGCATCCATCGGTCAGTAACGTGTCGACGGTCGATAAAGTCGTGAACGCGGGCACGGCAGGTTCGATTAGTCTGCCCCTTGCGTCGAGTGTGGTTTCCGAAACGGATAGCGTCGTTCGGGGCCAAAATGGGCGCATCGTCGCGATTGGTGGATTAATTCGTCAAGCCAATGCAAATGATCGTTCGCAAATTCCCGGCGCAGGTGAAATTCCAGTCTTGGGCGGCTTATTCCGCAATACGAATCAGACTTCACAAAAACGCGAGCTGGTGATTTTGATTAAGCCGACGATCGTTGAAAGCGAGAGCGATTGGGAGCAAGACGTGCTTGAGAGCCAGCGCCGCATTCAAAATCTGGCGCCGCGAAATCGTTTTGACAAACAATAAGTATGTATAAAGAGCATTTCGGCTTACGTGAAATTCCCTTTAGCATTACGCCCGACACCAGTTATTTTTTTTCTTTTCCAAGCTACCAAGCAGCGTTAAATACGCTCTTGGTCGCAGCGAATACTGGCGAAGGCTTTATTAAAATTACGGGTGAAGTGGGTACGGGCAAGACCATGCTTTGCCGTAAATTTATGGCAATGTTGTCTGACGAGTTTGCCACCGCTTACATTCCCAATCCTGCACTAGAGCCGCGCACCTTGATGTTGGCCTTGGCCGACGAACTTGATTGTGCTCAGGATAGAACAGCTGATCAACATCAGCTCATCAAAACGATCAATCATCGTTTATTAACGCTGGCAAGAGAAGGTAAGCGGGTTCTTTTGTGTATCGATGAGGCGCAAGCCTTACCTTTAGAAACACTAGAAGCGCTGCGCTTGCTCAGTAATTTGGAGACAGAAAAGCGCAAGTTATTGCAGATCGTCTTGTTTGGTCAGCCCGAGCTTGATCGAAAATTAGCAAAAAGTGAGATTCGCCAACTGACGCAAAGAATCAGTTTCCATTACCAACTACAGCCTTTGTCAGCAAGAGAAATTGATACCTACATCGCGCACCGTCTCAACGTCGCAGGCTACAACGGTATGCCTATCTTTCAGTCTTCTGCCTTATTTGTGCTCCATTTGACCAGCGGCGGCATCCCACGATTGTTGAATGTCTTGGCGCATAAAGCCTTAATGCTAGGCTTCGGGCAGGGCAAGAAAACGCTGACTGGCCGACACGTGCTGGCCGCAGCGCGCGATACCTTGGCAGTACGTTGGGACTGGCTACTTTACTTTGCGAGTGGTTTGATCGCGTTGACTTTGGCTGGTCTACTTGTTTGGCGTTTTCAGGTTTAGCTGAGCATTGAATAAGAAACATAGGTTGCCATAAGAATGAGCCTCATCAATCAAATGTTGCAAGACTTGGATAAGCGCGGTGCTGAGCCGCATAGCGCTGGCACTTTGGCGCACGCTATTCAAGTAAACAAAGCCAACTCGCGTTCACAAAAGTTACTCTTGATTGGGACGGTGATCGCCTTAGTGATTGGTGGGATTTTGCTTTGGCAGCAGCGCACTGGTTCGACTTTGGTCAATCAATCTACGTCGAAAAAAGCTGAAAATAGCGCGCGTCTGACGGCATCTACGACAACTGCGCCGGTTCCCGTCGTTGCGCCAAGTGCCGCATCCGCCGCGACGAGTGATATGCCAAAAACTGATGTTGCCCAAAGCGGTGAAGCAAACGCTATCGATCTAGCTGCATTCCCAAGTGCGAAATCATTGAGCCTAGATCTAAAATTATCGACGGCTGTTGATACAGAAAGATGGAGTCGTGCTGCAGAAAAAGACCTTAGCAACCGCAATGGCGCAGAAATACAACCGAACCTGCCACGGGAAAATACACAGCAAGATCGAAGTGCAGCAAATACTAAAGACCTAACTTCAAAGATTGATCGCGTAACTACAAATGGAAAAAATCTGACAGACACATTCATTGAAAAATCCCCGAGCACACTGAGCACACCGAGCACACAGACAAGGCCGACTACGACTATCGAAGCAAATACAACAACTGCCGGTACAAAGGCGAGTAAAGCAAACAAGGAAAATACGCCTAGCGAATCCAATCCGTCTAGCCTGATTAGCAATGCGCAAGCCAAATTAATTAAAGAAACAACGCCGCAACAGAAAGCGGAGAGCGAATATCGACAAGCCACACAATTGCAGCAACAAGGGCGCATCGCGGAAGCAATTCAAAGTTTAGAGCAAGCCTTGAAATCTGACCCACAACATACCGCCGCATTTCAGTTATTGATTGCTTTGTTCTTAGAAAGCAAGCGCCATGATGAGGCGATGGTCTGGCTGCAACGATCACTACAAAATGACATCAACCAACCTGGATTAGCGATGGTCCTGGCTCGTTTGCAAGTCGAGAAAAAGCAACAAGCGAGCGCAATTGAAACCCTGCAAAAAAGCTTACTAGCCGCAGCAGAAAGGCCAGATTATTGGGCATTTTTGGCGGCACTGTTACAGCGTGAGTCGCGTCACGCGGAGGCCGCCGAGATGTATGTCCGAGCCACAAAAAAGAATCCACAAAATGGCGTGTGGTGGATGGGCATGGGTATTTCTTTGCAAGCAGAAAACCGCCGCACTGAGGCGCTGGATGCTTTCTTGCATGCGAAATCGGCGACAGGCTTAAGTGCCGAATTAATGGCTTTCGTTGAACAAAAAATTGCGCTGTTGGAGCGCGAACCGCGGCGCTAACGCAAGTAAATCTATTTCTAAAGCTATCGTGTCGTTGTTGCCTTCGCCTTGCCGTGCTGCAGCACTGTCTGCGGCTCGTTGCCTAGACACAATTGCTTTAGAAATCGAATAAGTGCACGGCGCTTGCTGAGCGTTAGTTTGCTGTTGGTGGCCTGGAGCGCGATTTGCGGCGACGTTTGCGTTTCTTTCTTTGCTCTTCGATTTGAATTTCGCGCTCAATGCCAGACACAATCACGTGGTGAACTTTATCGAATTCCGTTAAGTTGGGCGTGTTGACCAGCGCGCGTACGGCGCTGTCATCGACTTTTCGATATTGACGTCGCGTGGTTCGCATATCAACCACCCGCCAGCCGAGTTGTGAAAAGCGCGCCCACTGTTCGTTACTTATCGGGTATTTGAGATGTATCCTTGCTTGTTCCCGAACGACATTGCTGCCGACAACGGGCTTTTTTCCTGGAGGGAGCAATTGCCTTGGCTTACGTATGCCTAACCATGTGCGAAAAATATCGATTATCTTCATTGAATGTTTCTATCTATTTTTTATCTTCGCAATGTGATATCCAAACATCTTTGCATAGCTGCGCAGACAAATGAACAGAAGCGCGCTTCAACCCATCTGGTACAAACGTTTAGCATTGCGAAAGGAGTAGTTTCATCTTTTTTCACAAATTGTTGCCCAAAAGCGTACATTTTCCAGCTTGCATTATTTTCCTACATGCAACATACCTATTAGTGTATTTTTGCAAGAGGCAATATGGACAAGCGGAAAATCTAGCGAATTTTAATATACTCCACTATTTTTTTCTTGTGCAAGGGAATTAATCAATATTTGTGAGCGTGATCGTCAACAAAAGATCAGGTGCGCCTAACAAGTCCGTAAAATAGTCGTCTACAGTCTAAACAAAAGAAGAAAAAGCATGTCGATACAATGGTTCCCCGGCCACATGAACGCTGCCCGCAAAAAAGCGGCAGAAACCATGGAAAACACCGATCTGGTGATAGAAGTACTGGATGCGCGTATTCCTCAAGCGAGTTGCAACCCGATGGTTGAGCAATTGCGCAATTTTCGCCAGCGCCCCTGCTTGAAGATTTTAAATAAGAGTGATCTGGCTGATCCCCACGCGACCAAGGCATGGCTAGATTTTTATAACAGCCAAAAAAATGTCAAAGCCGTTGCGCTGAGTTGTAAGAAGCCGGCAGATGTTGCCAAAATCCCTGCGTTCGCGCTGGAGCAGGCACCGCACCGCGGCGTGCCTACTAAGCCGCTGCGCATGATGATTATGGGAATTCCCAACGTGGGTAAATCAACGCTGATGAATGCGTTATTGAAAAAGCGTGTTGCCAATGTTGGCGATGAGCCTGCCGTAACCAAGGTGCAGCAACGGCTGTACTTGGGCAAGAATATGATCCTGACGGATACGCCCGGCATGTTGTGGCCGAAAATCGCGCACCCAACTGACGGTTTGATGTTAGCGGCCAGCCACGCCATCGGCGTGAATGCACTCATTGAGGAGGAAGTCGCGACCTTCCTGGCCGAATTGCTGTTACAGCGGTATCCACAATTTCTTACGGCTCGTTACGGCATTCTGACGGAAGGCATTGATGCCGTGAGTGTGATCGAAGGTGTAGCGAAAAAACGTGCTTATAAACTGAAAGGCGGCGAGTGGGATTTCGAGAAAGCCGCGCATACCCTGTTGCTCGATTATCGTAGTGGTGCGTTGGGGCGCGTAAGTCTCGAAACACCACAGAGTCGCGAGCATTTACTTGCCACCTACGTGCCGCCTGTTCTGTTGGGGCAAGGGAAGAGTGTCGATACGGGTATGCGAGACGAGGAAGAAGCTGACAGCGCTGATCCGAACTAAGCCGAGATTCTCTACAAGTATGCTCATTTTCTTTGCAAAGCTCTTTTTTAGTCTAGGCTTTACTTACGTCGCGTGGAATGTCGGAACAATGGTAAGTCCGAATCACGGTCCATTGGGTTTGTGCTTTAGCGCCGTGGTGTGGGGCGTTTTATTCGCAAGTGACATCTATGAGATCGGCCCCAAGATCAAGTATTGGGCAAGCTGGTCGGTATTTCATCGATGGCAGGGGCGGTACTACACCTTTGACGGTGTACATCTTCGTTTTTTTCTGATTGATGAGACGATTTGGGTGCCCATCAGTGATCTTGAACGAGTTATAGACCCTGCCCTGAGCGAAAGAGAACTACGTTTGCTGGGCGGAGAACATGGCGCAATACCTGGCTATAAGTTAAAGGGCATAAGCGAGACAGGTTTGCTACACGTACTTTCGCGCAGAACTGAGCAGCGATTTGCCAGTCACACAACCATACGATTTAGAAATTGGTTGCTCGACAATGCGCTGCCCAACGTGAAGCGCTTGCCGCGTTCGTC
>CAYPNW010000074.1:9320-11059 GCA_964411965.1 uncultured Burkholderiaceae bacterium | reverse complement strand
AGCACTGGCGCTTGATGAATTTGATGGGCTTGGAGAAGTTGCCATGCGCTTTGCACATCTTGTTGGTCCCGCAAACTAATGACCTCGCTTCGCATAATTTGATAGGCATGCAATAGCGGGCCGCGCTCCAACGCCTCTGGCAGCATGTCGCTGTAGGCTTGCACAACCTCAGGGTGCAATGATTTCTTAGTCGGACTTTGGCTCAGCTCAGCAAGTGCATCGCCCGCATTATTAAGCGCTTGGTCAAAGGGTTTGATCGCATGAATAGCCTCAGTTTGACCGACTTTGCGAACCTGAATGTATTCTTGTAGCGAACTGCCAACCACGCGCCCGGTAGTGCCATAAATCGCAAACATTGACTTCCCTTCCTGCTTATCTTCAATTCTCTTAAGTCATAAGCAACTATTGTTCGAGCAAAGGAAGCTCCTAAGTAGCATTTACCGTGCGACTAATCCTCGTGATGCGCTTTCGGAAAACCTTCCAGCCATTTCATAGCGGCCCGCGTATTCGCTTTGATGTTGTAGTCCAACGCGGCGACTTGCTCTTGCATAACTTCTTGGAACACACTCACCATGTCAGCAGGCTTAATGCGCAAATAGGCGTCCGCTTCGCCGTGATCACGCAAGATCTCCATGCCGGCTTTTTTGGCAATGTGCATCATGGTTTGATTCGATGCTAAACAGTGCATGTATAAGGTATCAACATTCGCGTTGCGGCAATGAATTGCGCCGCGCTCAAACAGCGCCGAACCGATTCCCTTACCCCGCGCAGACCCTGATACGGAAACGCCAAACTCCGCCACCTCATCTTTATCGGAATTATTATCGCTTTCTTTACGCGGCGCGAATGCGAGGTGCCCCACACCCACCAAACGAAAATGGCTGCTGACAACGCCAAAAACCTTGTCGCGCGAAAAATCCAACCCTGCAACATACTTTTCAATAATTTCGTCAGGCAAATAGGTGCCGAATCGTAACAATCGATCTTCAGCCTCTAATCCTTGAAAATGGCGCAAGACACGGTGTCGATCACGTTCACCGAGTTCTTTGACGTAGACATGATTGCGATGGATGCGCACTCGGGGGATGGTGGCGGCGCTTGTTTGCGAGTCGGGAAGTTTCATAGAAATTCTCCATATTGCCCATAAATTGTGCGGTGCACAAAACCATTGTAGGCGCGAATCTTAATCCTTGCTGAGTTTTCCCAATCTTTTTACTTTTTTATACGTTAAACGATGTTACGTTGTCTTCTCGCCAATGCCTGATGGCGTCAATTCGTGCGACGCGTATCGCCTCCGCGATTTTTGCTGCTTGTCCCAAATAGTTTTGCGCCACTGCGCCTGCATTGACCGCTTGCGCCGCTTCAAGGGCGCCTAACAGGAAGCGCGGTTGAGGAAAGTGAATAATCGGTAAGCCGCTGCGACCAAAGCAATCACATTCGGACGCCTTTAACATGTCGGCAAATCGCTGTGGTTTGCGAAAAGCATCGCAACGCTCAAACATGCTCAACAGCGTATTGGGGCGCATTTGCAATGCCCGGCCTACATTGCCGTGTTCCCGCGCCGTCATACGGGCTAACTCGCTGCACTCCGTCGGCACTTTAAGCCGAGCACAAACCGCGTCTACCAAAGCAATGCCCAACTCTTCGTGCCCGTGGTGGCTAGGCCAAGCTTCTGGGGGCGTTACGCCTTTTCCCAAATCATGCAACAAAGCAGCGAAGCGCACTGGCAAAGAAAAACC
>CAYPNW010000074.1:0-9220 GCA_964411965.1 uncultured Burkholderiaceae bacterium | reverse complement strand
CTTGGGTCTCTTGGGCGACGCTAAAATCAAACGGTGGAAGAGAAAAACGCGCGGCGAAACGCGCGACGCGCAAAATTCGAACAGGATCTTCAACAAAGGCGGGAGAAACATGACGAAAAAGCTTCTTACGTAAATCATTTTGCCCACCGAATGGGTCAAAGATTACACCTGCTTCGTCTTTAGCGATCGCATTGATGGTGAGATCACGACGAATCAGATCATCTTCCAATGTGACCGTGGCATCGGTATGAAATACAAAGCCTTTGTAGCCGGGCGCCGTTTTACGTTCCGAGCGTGCCAAAGCATATTCGTCATGAGTTTTAGGATGCAAAAAAACAGGGAAATCTTTGCCCACCGGCATAAACCCCTGCGCCAGCATTTGCTCAGGTGTGGCACCCACGACCAAATAATCGCGATCAGAAACGGGCAAACCTAAAAGCTCGTCACGAACGGCGCCACCAACGCTGTAAATTTTCATCACACGTTTTTAGTTAAAATCTAGCGGCGCGTGATCATCTGGCTCCCGCAGGGCGTCTTGTACCCATCGTGCAACCGCGTGGTGTTCTAAGACCCGATCTGCATACGCCTGTAAGGCAGGCGCCAACGATACGCCATAGGTTTTGAAACGTGTCACAACAGGCGCAAAGTACGCATCAGCAATCGAAAAATCGCCAAACAAGAAACGATGCGCGCCGTAATTCGACAAGCAATCTTCCCAAATTTCGCAGATACGCCCAATGTCAGATTGGGAACCCGCATTTCTTCCTCGGCCAGGGAAATGGCCTTTGATATTCATCGGCATCGCACTGCGTAATGCACTAAAGCCAGAATGCATTTCTGCACAAATGCTGCGGGCTGTCGCGCGCGCAACGAGTTGCTCTGGCCAAAGATTTTGCATCGGAAATTGTTCTGCCAAAAACTCACAGATGGCCAAAGAATCCCACACAGCGAAGTCGTCCGCTAACAACACAGGAACGCGCCCAGCCAGCGAATACTCGGCAATTTTTGTCGTCGTATCGGGTTGATCTAAATGAATCAAAATTTCTTCAAATGGGATGCCGAAAGCGTGCATCACCACCCAAGGTCGCATTGACCACGAGGACAAATTCTTTGTGCCGATAATCAGACGCAGGTTGGATTTTTGCACGCCACCAATCAGCGCTTCCAAGGTGGTGTCAAGCTCGGTATCTTGCATGATTACTGCCCTTCCTGTAATGCAGCGGCATCGACTTCATTGCCACCTTTTGGGAGCACCACGCCGAGACGTGCTTTCAATGATTGCGGTTTATTCTCTAACAGCGCCGCATAATAGGTGGCGTTTGACAGCACGTTCTTCACATAAGTGCGGGTTTCAGTAAACGGGATGGACTCAGCAAAAATTGCCCCTTCCACCGGACGCGTCAGTGTTGCGCGCCACGCGCGTGGTCGACCTGGGCCCGCGTTATACGCGGCTGACGCTAGCGCTTGTGAACCACCCAGATCAGTCAACACCATATTCAGATAGTTGGTACCCAAAGTAATATTCGTATCGATATCATTCACTTGCTCGGGTACAAATTTTCCGAGCCCAATTTTCTTCGCTACAAAACGCGCTGTCGCCGGCATGATTTGCATCAAACCTGACGCGCCGACATGCGATTTCGCGTGCAAAATAAAGCGCGACTCTTGGCGTATCAAGCCATACACCCATGCCATATCTAAACCCAAAGTCTGCGTAGTTTTGTACATACTTTCATTAAACGGTGTTGGAAAACGCTGATTAAAATCGAACTCGGTCTTCGTCCGATCTGAAGTATTCACCATCCGATCTAACAAATTATTTTGTCGTGCGAGTTCAGCGGCGGCTAGGTGTTGACGTTCGTTCATTTTGCGCAATTCCCAATTCCACTCGCGTGTTCCCTCCAGCCGTAAATTCAGGCTATAAAACTTCAGTGCGCGTTGCAGGTTTGGATTTTTAGCGACTTGCGCCAATTCTTCTGGCGTGACAGGCTTTGCAGCAATTGGCACACCAATCTTTTGTCCACGCTCTTCTAACGCTAATTGCCCGTAGAAATGATATTGATCAGCGATGCGTGCGAATAAAACTTGCGCTTCATCATTCCTTCCTTCGCTTTGCAGTGCTCTGCCATACCAATACACCCAAGCGGGTTCGCTGCGTAAGACTTCGGGCATGCCCTCAATATACTGTTTTACAAAGCGCCAATTACCGTCACGCAAAGCACTACGAACGCGCCATTGGTAGGCATCTAAAGAATACAAACCGCCTTCCGCATAGCGCCAATAAACGCCCGCTTCTGGTCGCAATTTCTGTGCAGTTGGCAAAGCAATCAAAGCCCATGCGCGCGCCTTTGCGGCATCGGGAATTTTTGCACTGAAGTTTGACAGTGCCGAGACAGCCGCATCGGGATTATTTTTCGCCAAGCGCGCCAAGGCGATCATACGTATTTCCGCCTCCCACTTTGTCTTGCCAAGCGGACCTTTGAGCGGCACTTCTGGTTGATTCATTGCTTGCAAAATATTTTTTTCAGGTACACCCAACAACTTTGCTAATTTGAGCGCCATCGAGGGTGATGAATTTTCCGCTGCAATCTGCATTTGATTCCATAAATCTGCGGAAGTGAATTGGCCGTCCTCGTACAAAAAACTGACGAGACTCAAACAACCTTGTCCATAATCTCGCGGTAAATTAAGCAGGGCACGCGCTTCAGTTTCGACGGATTGCTTTTTGACCGCTTTGGACAAGAGCGCGTAGCATTTCACCTGTGTGTCATCTGCCAACACAAACAAGGGATATTGTTGATCAAAATGGTCCCACTCTCCCCGCGCGCCGAGTAAAAGTAACCAATCATTTCGGAAACGATCTGCAATCGCGCTGCCTTCATATTTCTTTAAAAAGTTTTGTATGTCGGTGAGACTTGCTGAACTGAGTTTGCTGCGCAGTAAGAAATAATCGACGTAGGAAGGAATGTCGTAATCCGTCAAAACCGCCGCATGCTGTTGCGCAGCCTTCGCATCATCATGTAAAGCTGCGTCGCGCAGTGCGAGGAAGCGATCATCTTGATTCACCCACGCTTTACCCTTGGCGTTGGTTGAACTTTTCGCCGCGTCCGCCTTAGTTTTTGCATTATTTTCTTTCGCCAGAGCAATCGGCGAGCTAGACATAAATGCTAAGATAAGCGCTGCAAACGCGACGCCGACGATCTTTGCGAAGCCGGGTTCATGCTTGCGCGCCAACGATGCTTTTCTGCTGATTTTGATACGCATTTGAGTACGCTTTTGGATATGAGTGTTTGCGCTCAACTTAACATGCACGGGTGTAACGAGCGCGGCATTTTCTTGAATTTGTGGCATATGAGCAGTTCTCTTCCTAACGTAATGAACAGTATGACACAGCCAATAAACGAAGCAAGCCAGCCGCATCAATGCCCAGGCGAAACTCGTGGTGACTTACGTCAACGCTTATTACGATTACGCGAGAGCACGCCGCAAGTACTACGTGATGAATGGAATGCAAAGATTGCCGAGCAGGTCTTACTTTGGTGCAAGACGAATTCTTCTGCGACGCTTGGGCTGTATGCGCCAATTCGTGGCGAACCCGATCTATGGCACATTTGCCCGCAACTGCATGCGCTCGGAATTCAACTAAGTCTGCCCATCGTGCGAGATAAGCGCTTGCAATCCGCACAAGCGCTTGAGTTCTTGCAGTGGCGCCCAGGGGAAGAATTGACACGTGACGCGCATAACATTCCTGTGCCACTTGATCAACGCCCCATCCAACCCGATATTTTTTTAATACCTTGCGTTGGTTTTAACGCAAAAGCTTATCGCTTAGGCTACGGAGGCGGTTACTATGACCGTACATTGGCGGCGGCCCCTCATGCTTACGCCATAGGCATTGCGTACCAATTAAATTTTTGCGAGTTTTCCGAAGAGCATCAGGATAGGCCGATGACCCAAATTCTAACGGAACAAGGTCGCTTTTTAGCTTAATAACACCTCAATGAACGATCCATTAGAATTAATTCGCCGTATTCCTGAGCTTGAAGCGCTGCAAACAGACGCCAAAATACACAGAGCCTTGCAGCGGGGTGAACCATTCAAAGTTTACCGCGCACTTCAAATGGCGCTGCTATTTCGCCGCTTACCGCAACAGACAGAACTGCTACGCATGCTCACTGCGCAGCGCAGACTGTTCGCACGGCCGACAAAAAACAAACCCCTTGTTGGCGGACCCGCTTTTTTGCGTTTTGGCTTTATCGATGAATCGGAAAGCCGCTCTCAGCACGACACTGACGGCAGTTATCTGGCGCAAAATGCACTTACGTTGTTTAAGCGGATTCCTGTCCTGCCACTCTCATCGTTTGTCGTGAAGCCGCAAGATGGTGGAAAGTGGGAAACCTTGGCGCAGGTGCCTCGGAGCGTTGCCCATACCGTAAAAGGGGCAGCGCTAATCAGCTTGCTAGCCTGTATTGGATGCGCCAGCGTGTTGTTGCATTACAAGCAGGCAACCACACAAGAATTGATAGTAATCAATGGCTTTACCGATCCGCTAATCATTACTTTGGACAGCGAAACCATACGCGTGCCGGCACAAGCCAGTAAGAGCATGCGCGTTCGGATTGGCGATGTAGCAGGCACTGCTGTCGTCGAGCGCCAAGCAAGTAAGATTGTGATTGACCGGTTCCAACATAAAATCGTTGGCAGCGACCTTACTAGCATCTGGAATGTAGCGGGAGCAACACCGATACTCGCAAATGCCGCTAATAGTGCCGCCAACAACGCCTTATGTGGGCAGCAGTTTATCGAGTTTCCTAGTGCTGAGGGCGACAAGATTGCCAGTTTGCGATTTCTTGAATTGCCCACAAAAATTAATCTTCCCACACCCAGTAAGCTTACCGTCTGCCGACAAGTCGCGTTGCAACGTGGGGACGAAAAAAATCTTCTAGGTGCACTGGAAGCGCAAGCGCTCATGCACGATTGGGAGCTAGAAAGCACGCGCAATGCATTGGATGCGGCGAAAACCATTTCCAGCGCCGAAGCGGTGCGTGTGGCACGTCGCGCACTCGACGCTAACCCGGAAAAGTTGGTCTATCAACGCTTACTGCAAGAGATGCGTGAAGATGCTGGCGAGCAAGCAGCACTACTAGAAGAATTCACACAGCGGGCGAAACAAATGCCCACGTCTCCCGCCGCCAATTTTTTGGCAGCTTCATTAATTACTGGCGACGCTGGTGTTACCGCCATGCAAAGCGTGAGTGACCGTTTTCCGCAAGACGTTACCATTTTGCGCAGCTTAGTGTGGCGCAAAGGCGTACACGGATATTACGCCGAGGCGCTGAAAGATTTAGGCCGCCTGCGCAAGCTCGCTCCTGGGGAAGCTGACAGTTTGTTTGATCTTGAAGTCAGACTTCTGTTAAGCCAAGGACGCGGACTAGAAGCCATCAAAATGCTGAGCGCTGTGGTGCGAGATAAGTTAGCTTCCAATCGCATGGCACGCGCCGCCGATTTTGCTTACGTAGCGCGACAAAGTCGCGTGGATCCTGAATTCTGGGTCAAAGATTGGCCGCCCGACGAATTAAGCCCCGATAGCTTGGATTTCTATCGTGTCCGAGCAGGCTTTCAACCATATAAAAGCCAGCGCATGCAAACCCCGTTTGTTACGTTCGCCCTTGCTTTACGAAACGATCCGGCACGCGCATTACAACTAGCGAAAAGTCTTGACCGCTTGCGTCTTAACGAATTATCCAAAGCGCAGCTTGCCTTATTGTTTGGCGAAGCGGCGCGCACCAATGATGTCGCCCTCATGAAACAAACGCGCCACTTGCTTGGGCTCAGTCAATTTGAGACAGATCGGTTTAACGCTTTTGTTCGAGGTGAGGCTGACGACATCGACACCCTCGACGTTGATCTTGATATTCAAGCCGCCGCATTTTTTATCCGCGCGCGTAATCCACAGATTTCCGCTGCAGAACGCAGCAAATTGCGCAGCCGCGCTGCACGCGCCGATATCCTTCGTGCTGCAGTGAGCACAGCAATGAGCCAATGGCCATAGAGAGCGCCACATGCAAAAGAATAACCTTTCCAGCGCCGCACAAAAAAAACACCAGCGTCTTGCGCGACAAGCAAAAATAGCGATGACGATTTGGATCACGTATTTCGCCGTGATGCTCACCGCCCTCTTTGGCTTATTGGCTTGGCCTGCTTGGCAATTGCTCTCGCGCGGCGCACTCAGCGCAAGCGGCATTATTTGTCTTTGCGGCGCGCTGTTTTTGGCGTTTTCGTTGCGCCCGCGGAGCTGGACTAAACCGCGTTTACCACGTGTATTTAGCCCCGCTTTTGGCGTTAAGCTGAATCAAAAAAATACTCCGTTTGTATTCACATTGGTCACCCGTGTCGCCCACGAGTTAGACATCCATGTACCCTTAAAACTGACCTTGACGAGCGATCCGTCGGTCACAGTTTTTCCCTATCACAATCGATTCGGCAAATTAGAAAGTGCGTATGTTGCGATAGGCATGCCGCTCTTGGGATGTCTATCGGAAGCTGAACTGGGCTCTTGTTTAAGCCATCAATTTTCATATCTACTGAAGGGCGACATTCCTGCGACCGCACGCATACATAGACTGCGCCGCTTCGCCTTAACAGCGATTACAGAATTAGAAAACTCTTTGTTTATTCTGAACTTGTTGCATGTCGCTGTGGCACGACGCTTCTTGCGTGCGACTGCCGAGATTGCCTACGCAGAAGTTGTTGAGGCAGATTTACTGGCGGCAGATCGCTTTGGTGTTGTCGCTACGCGCGCGGCCATCGAGAAAACAGCGTTAATTGCACCCATGTGGCATGCGTATTACCAACATGAAATTAGAGTTGCCCTGCGACGCGGTGTTCAATTGCCCATCTTTGAAGGATTTCGGCTTTTTTGCAAACCCACAACAAAACGTCCTGCAGTGCAAGCCAGCATTCACGGCTATGCCAATGCACCGAGTATCGAATTTCACAGCGCGCCGGATGTGGCGGAAAGAGTAAGCATACTGACCCCCGGCGCGAAACCCGCCTACCCACCTTTGCATCATTGTTTTCATTTGCTAGGCGGCGAACATGCCACGGAAGCGATGTGGTACGCGGGCATGCAAGCCAACACCGAATTCACCCAAGCCCTCCAATCGGCGGCGGGAAGCGATAACGCGAAGACATCAAAAATAATGAACACGGTGAGTTGGCAAGACTACAGCGAAAAAATCATGCCCATGCAATTGCGCGATCAGTTTGCCAATAGCTGGATGAATCCGAAGAAACTCCCGCTCACCGAATTGGTTGCCCTCACATATGACCTGGAAGATGGATGGGAAAAATTGCGTGCGACAAATAGTGATTTTCTCTCACCGCAAGGCAAGCGTAATTACTGTATCCAAGTGCTAGAAGAGTGGGTCACAGCCTGCCTGTTGCAGCGAGGGTTTTCATTACAATGTAGCCCTGGCCAAACTTGGGCCATGCAACGCGGCGAAACCACCGTCATGCCTAGTGTGTTGATGAACGCTGCGCTCAGCGGCAAATTGAAATCAGCCGTCTTAAAGCTGTATGACCCAGCACCTGCAGCCGCTCAAGTTGCACCGTCAGCGACGCCTCATTCGACTACCACAGAACAAACAAATCCCACCGCGCCAGTAGCGGCGCAAAACGAAAGTAGCGCGCAAACCTCAACAGTTTCTCAAACAGAGGCAGAAGGCGTTGCGGCGACCACCCCGGGCGCCGTAGCGGGAACCGTAGCGGGAACCGTAGCGGGGGCCGTAGCGGGCACATCCAACGTATAAATAACTTCGACTGCATTCTTCATGCTGCCACGCTGCCAACCTTGAGCAAGATAAAAACGATCAGCGCGGGTATTAGCGGCGGTACCCAATTTCACCTGCGCATTCCCAAGTGAAAATAGCCATTCCGTCGCGAGCTTTAACAAGGGGGCGCCCACACCCTGTCCTTCATATTCTGGTCGCACAAACAAAGCCCAAATCGATGCATCGGCCTTGGCCGCGTATGAAAATCCTAAAATTTTTCCATCCACTTCGCAACACCACCCCCGCCCCAAAGGGTCTAAATAATCTTCACACATTTGGTAGGTAATGATGGAAGGGTCGGACAGGGTATTCTCCTTCACGGCAAGACGAATTTCCATCATCTCGCGAATGTCCGCAGATGTCGCGCGGCGGAAAATTTTGTTTGATTTTTTTTGTTGTGTTTCCATAGAATGAATCCTTGATGATGGTTATCTACATTTTTTTACTGTGCGTTAGTGTTACTATACTAACGCATGTATATTTTAATTGCGCTTATAAATAAAGCGCGATTGATAGTATTTTTAAGCATACTCCCTTATTTTTTAATTTCCTCTATGTGTGTAAATTACACGCCAACACGGAAAGAACTGTTACCCAGCCAGTTCAACGCGGAACTTAAAATCGACATCGATTGGAAGCCAGAGACGTGGCAAGATTATCTCGCCCCCTTTATTCGGCACAATCAGCGTGGCGAGCGAGAGGCCTTGGTAGGTGCCTACAGCATGATTCCGAAACAAAAAATCGCACCCGGCGTCAAGCGCTTTAGCACCATGAACGCGCGCGCTGAAACCGTTGGGCAGTTGCGCAGTTACGCAAAACCTTGGCGCGAAGGGCAATTATGCCTGGTGCCCATGCAGCATTTTTTTGAACCCAATTACGAGAGCGGCAAGGCTGAGCGTTGGCGTATTGGTCTTAACGATGTGAGTGATTTCGCCGTTGCAGGCCTCTATCGCGAATGGCGTGACCCGCACCCCGACGGGTCGCAAATGAACGACCTGCAAGAGGGCAGCGTAGTTGATGAAAACGGTGACTTGTTAAGCTTCTCTTTTACGCAGCTCACCATCAATGCAGATGAGCACAGTCTCATGCGACGCTTCCATCAACCGGGGGACGAAAAGCGCTCGCTCGTGATCTTGCATCAAGACGACTACGACGCGTGGTTAGCCTGCCGCAACCCAGAGCAGGCACGCGCTTATTTGCAACTGTTTCCTGCAGAGCGCATGTGGGCAGAACCTCATCCAAGCAAACCACGGCCGTCAAAAAAGAAAACCCTTGAGCCTAAAAACGCATCGCCAGTTGACTCATTACCGATTCAGGGCAGTTTGCTTGATTGATTCCATTTCTAAATCAATCGTGTCGTTGTTGCCTTCGCCTTGCCGTGCTATAGC
>CAYPNW010000073.1:2018-11148 GCA_964411965.1 uncultured Burkholderiaceae bacterium | reverse complement strand
AGAATCGCGAACATCAGCTCTTGTTTGCGCAAACGCGCAGCGTTGTCGATATCAAGGCCAATGGCCATTTCAAGCAGGGCAGAGACGTGTAACGCCTTTAATTCTGATAAATGCATAGTGTGAGTAGTGAGTGTCCCGAGACGGGAAAGAAAGGTGGGGGAGTGAACAGAAGTGAACTACAGAATGGATATTAGGAAACTTTTGCGCATTGTGCCAGAAAAATCAACAAAATATCTTTCGCAGCAACAAAATTTGAAAAAACAAAGAAAAAATCAGGCAATTACGAGAAATTACCTGATTTTTTATCAGATCAGCTTACTGGAAATGCAGACGCACAAATGTCGATCTAGCTTAAATATTGCTATCAATGAACGAAGTCAATTGACCTTTGGCGAGTGCGCCGACTTTTTGCGCGGCAGGAACGCCGTTCTTGAATAAGATCAAGGTTGGGATGCCGCGGATACCGAATTTAGCTGGTACGCCTTGGTTTGCATCCACATCCATCTTTGCGATGGTGACTTTGCCTTCGTACTCTTTGGCGACTTCTTCGAGAATCGGCGCGATCATCTTACATGGGCCGCACCATTCAGCCCAGAAGTCAACCAATACTGGTTTGTCGGATTTTAAAACGTCTACTTCGAATGAAGCATCGCTGACATATTTGATGTTTTCGCTCATGGAATTCTCGTCGAGAAAGAAAATTAAAAGGGTTGTTATTTGTACCAGTGGGAATTTCTACGATCTCCCGTAATCTTATCAGTCGGGGAAAGCGCGTGATTCTTACTGTGTTTGTAAAGTTACCAGTAATTCTTAGATGGTATCGTTAAAAATAACTGGCCACTTCGCTCGCCTAGGGGAGTTGGAGCCAAAATGAAAGAATTCAAGTCGGGCTTTTCGGTCTTTCTAGGGTGAAGCACGAGCGACAGAAATCATCATAACCTATTTTGCTAGGCTTGATTCGATTCGCTATGCGTGCAATTCCTAGAGGGGAATGGGCGCATGCTGCCACGCAAAGTGGTGCTGGCGGAAAAGCAATTTGCCTTCAGTTTTTTCTTATACAGGGCTTAGTATATTTGCTTATTGCCATTCAATCTAGGCGCGATATGGCATATTTGTTATTAAAAAAGAGGCAGTATTGCTTTTTTGCGCGATGTGGAACCTTGCATAGACGAGTGGAATGGCTTCTCGCTTAGAATGGCAAACATGCCATCATTTTCCTTAAATCGCCTCGAAACACGTTATTTGCCGCCCTCCGCGGATTTTTGGAATGCCTTGGTGAAGCTCCTTAACGATGAGCGCACGCGTCCGTCGTGGTGGCAACCGCAGGGTCGAGACTACTCGGCAATGCGGGTCGTGGTGCCTACGTTCGAGCACGCGCATTTGTTGCAAGCGGCGCTGGTACGTGCTTTGGGGGGCGATTTTATTCCACCCCGTATTTCGACTTTGTTCGCTTTGCTTGAGCTGCAAGTGCCCAATGCAGATGCGCCTCGACCGGCCGCTGCCAGCGAGCGGTTGTTGTCTTTGTTTGCTGCTTTACGCGAGCATGCTTGGCTCAAATCATTGTTTGGTGCAAGGTCAAACGCTGATTTGCTGCCCTTGGCGCAAACCTTGCTGAGCTTATCGGATGAGCTCACCACAGCATTTTTGCCTACCGATGCCAAGTCTAGGGAGCAAGCAACACAGCGCTGGCAAGTGGCACTTGAGAGTCTGCCTTTACCTGTGAAAAATTTAGTTTCGAACGAAACCCAATTGGTGTGGGGGATATGGCAGAGCCAACTTGACAGTGGCGACGTGGTTTTACAAAAAATGCAGAAGCTAGTGCTGATTGCTGATACTGCTGCCGAGCCCTTATTGTGGATTTCACCCAATCAACCGGACCGATTGGAGCAAGCCTTTCTTACGCATTATCGTGAAAAATTCCCAGTCATGGCGGTGCATCTTGACTGGCAGTCGGCAAACTTGCCAGGATTACTGGTTGCCGCTTGGCCAGAAGTTTTAGAGCGCGATACCCAAACGGATCAGGTCGATGCCCCGGATGCGGCACATGGCGCTATAAACATTAATCACGACATAAGCGCTGAGGTTTTATCGCACGTCGCCTTATGTGAATGCGTTTCACTTGAACACGAAGCTCAGCAAGCGGCACAGACCATTGTTGATTGGGTACAGCAAGGTAAGCAGCGCATTGCGATAGTCGCCCAAGACCGCGTAGTCGCGCGCCGTTTGCGCGCCTTGCTGGCGCGGGCAAAAATTATCGTCGCAGACGAAACCGGATGGAAACTCTCGACCACACGAGCCGCCGCATTGTTAGCTACATGGTTTGATGTCGTCGCAACACGTGGCGACAGTGTTAGTTTGCTTGATTTGTTGAAGTCGCCATTTGTACCCTTACCCCAAGTTCGTTCAAACGACTCGTCACCAAACGCACTAACTATGCCTTTATCTGAAGTGCAGAGCGCCTCTGAGCCTTTGATGGAAGTCGCTGGGCAATACGAGAAAATCGATCTCGTCATGCAAATCGAGGCAAGGCTAAAACGCGAAAACGTACTTGGCGGTTGGGAGGCAATGCTGAGTGCGTTAGAGCAAAATGCCGATAAAGGTGCCATAGATTGGTTGCGCGGCTTGGCTAAGCATGCGAAAGCCAGTAGCAAACCTCGGCGTATTAACGAGTGGTGCGCGCAAGTTCGTCAAATGATGAACGAGTTTGGTTGGATTGCTTTGTTAGAAATTGACCGCGCAGGGGCGCAAGTCTTGCAAATGCTTACCGCGATTGAGCATGATTGTGCAGCAAATCCTGCGATGCTAACTTTTGCAGAATGGCGCGCGTTGGTGAATTTGCAGATGGAAAGCACGCCCTACGTCGTCGAAAATACCGATCATCGCGTAGTCATGTTGCCGCTGAACGGCGCCCATTTACGGTGCTTTGATGCGGTTTTTTTGGTGGGTGCTGATAGCAATCATTTACCATCGCAAGCGCGTGACACCTTATTTTTTACCAACACAGTGCGACGTGAATGTGGTTTGGTGAGCCAAGAAGAGCGACGTTGCCAGCAGTTGCGCGATGTCGCTGAATTAATCCTCTCTAATCCCCTAGTCGTTTTATCTTGGCAGTCGCAGAAGGATGATGAACATCAACCCATCAGTCCCTGGCTTGCACAACTCAATTTACAGCTTGGACGGCGTGGCATGCCACCACTACGCAGACATCTAGCGAACTTGCCCTCACGGCGTGCCGAACTCATCGCCGCCAAGCAACCCGCACCGCAAGCGGGGGTGCTTGCGCCAAAGAGCCTTTCAGCCAGCGCGTACGCAAGTTTGGTTGCTTGCCCATATCAGTTTTTCGCACGCCGCATGTTGAGCCTGAGCACACCTGATGAGCTGTCAGATATGCCAGAAAAACGCGATTACGGTGATTGGCTGCACGCCATTTTAAAGACCTATCATGAGCAACTGAAGGCCGAAAAAATTGTCGATCTCGCTGCCAAAGAAAAGTTATTAGAAGATATTGCCCACACCTTGTTCACGCAGGTTTTAGCAAAAACGCCGGCTGCTTTAGGTTACCAAGTGCGCTGGACAAAACTCGCTCCCGCCTATTTAGCCTGGGCCCATCAGCGTGAAGAAGAGGGCTGGCAATTTGAATTTGGCGAACTGTGGCAAGAGCGCGTGCTTCAATGGGACGACGGCGAAGTCATTTTGCGTGGCCAAATAGACCGTATCGATACCAATAGCCAAGGCGAAGCACCTGCATTGGCTTTACTCGACTACAAGACCAAACCTCTCTCAGCCCTGCGTACACGCTTAAAAAAAGCCGAAGATCATCAACTGGCTTTCTATGGCTTACTCGTGGGACAAACAGCGCACGAAGCGCAGTCGGCCCATTATGTGGCACTCGAACCTGAAAAGAAAAAGACCGGTGATGTGGCGGCAGAGGACTTTGACCAATGGCAAATCGAATTGGAGAAAGCCATTGTGCGTAATCTATCCGCAATCAAAAAAGACGCACCGATGCCCGCAAACGGTGTTGAATCAGTTTGCCAATACTGCGATATGCGCGGCTTGTGTCGCAAAGGAAACTGGTAATGACACAAGCAGATTTTTTTGAAGAAAGGTATCTGCAAACTTCTGCGCAGGCGTATGAAGCAAATGGTCAAGCCATTGACGCAATGCGCTTCACTGCATTGGCTTGCGACCCGCAGCATTCGGTGGTGGTGGAGGCGTGTGCTGGCAGCGGTAAAACTTGGCTGCTGGTGGCGCGCATGTTGCGGCTGTTGCTGGCCGGCGCGCAGCCTAGCGAATTTTTAGCGATTACTTTCACCCGCAAAGCAGCGCAGGAAATGCGTTCACGTTTGCTTGAGTTGTTGCATGAACTGGCACTTGGCGACCAAGCCTTAGTCGAAACCCGCCTACTCGAACGCGGGCTTGCGCGCAGCGATTTAGCGAAGGCTGTACCGAAAGCGCGTGCGCTGTATGAACAGTTGCTGAGTAGTACACAGGGCTTGGCGATGGATACTTTTCATAGTTGGTTTGCGCGACTCTTGCAATTGGCGCCATTGAGTTCGGGTGTGCCACAAGGATTTACTTTGTTAGAAGCGACAAGTGAGTTACGACACGAAGCTTACCGTCAGTTGATGCAGTCTCTCAGCGCGCCAGACATGCTCGCTTGCAAACAAGCTTTGCTATTTTTGTATACCGAATTAGGCGACCACACCACCAAACAACTGCTCGACGCGTTCATCGAGAAGCGCGCCGAATGGTGGGCCTCGAATCAAAAACCAGCCGAGGGCGATCCACTAAGTTGGCTGCAAATGCTTTGTGGGGTTGACGGGCAGAGCGACGCACGTTTGCGCTTATGGGAAAACCACAACTTAATGAAGCGCCTTGCCGCGCTGGCTAGCTGCTTGGGTAAAGGCAGCAAAATCAACCAAGATCGGGGCGGCAAGATTGAGCAAGCTTTGAACAGTGGCGCCAGTGTTGAACACTTCGCCGCATTGGCCAATGAGTTTTACGCGAGCGATGGCGAGCCGCGAAAAAACCGTATGACCAAGGATTTATCCAAAGCGATTGCCGACTGGTTGGGTGCCGAAAACGAAGCGGCATTCCATGATGAATGCAACGCGCTTGCACAAGCTTTGTTGGAATTCGAGCAGCGTGCGCAAGAGCCCTTTGTCATTGAAATCAATCGCGCTGTTTTCATGGTGGGCAGCGTCTATTTGCAAGCCTATCAAGACCTCAAAGCCAGCCAGCGCGTACTAGATTTTGCCGATTTGGAGTGGCATGCCTACCGTTTATTGCATGAGCCTGAATGGGCAGCGTATCTGCAAGCAAGGCTAGATGCCCGTTACAAGCACATTTTGTTGGATGAGTTTCAAGATACCAACCCGCTGCAATGGCAAATCGTGAAATCGTGGTTAGAGGCTTACGGCGGTGATGAAAGCCGCCCCAGCGTCTTTATTGTTGGCGACCCCAAGCAATCAATTTATCGTTTTCGACGCGCCGAACCAAGAGTGTTTGACGCCGCGAAAAATTTTTTGCTAAACCAAGGCGCGCAATTTCTTCGCACCAATCAAACACGTCGCAATGCGCCAGCAATTATTGCGTGTCTAAATCAAGCGATGGTGGGCAATCTCAAATACCATGCGCAAACCACCGCCATTTCTGACGCTATGGACGAAGAGGAAAGCAGCGTTTGGCGTTTACCTTTAATCGCAGATGAACGCGAAATGAGCGCGCTACCACCGCGTTTTCCGCTGCGCGATTCGCTAACAACACCGATTGAAGAGCAAGAAGACTTGCGCCGCTACGCGGAAGCGCAACAAGTGGCAAAAGCCTTGTACGCATTGCGAGAAAAACAGGGCGTTTCGGATTGGAAGTGGTCAGATGTCATGTTGTTGGTGCGTCGACGCAGTTTTTTGAGTGCTTATGAACGTGCTTTTCGCGACGCGCGTATTCCTTTTGTGTCCAATCGGCGGGGCGGGTTGCTTGAGTCTTTGGAAGTGGTTGATTTGATTGCGTTATTAAATTTTCTGGTGTCTCCCAGTGATAATCGTTCCTTAGCGCATATCTTAAAGTCGCCCATCATGAATGCTAGCGACGATGATTTAATCGCGCTTGCGCTTGTTAATGAGCACACATGGTGGAAGCGCCTTCAAGTACTGAATCGATCCTCGCAAACGTCAGCAGCATTGCAACGTGCACAAAGCTTATTGCAAGTGTGGCTTGACGCCGCACTACATTTGCCGGTGCACGATTTGCTTGATCAGATTTTCCACGAAGGTGAAATCATGTTGCGCTACGCTCAGTGCTCAGCGCCAGAATCGCGTACGCAAGTACTTGGCAATTTAGACGCGTTTATCGAACTTGCCTTAAATTTAGACGGTGGACGATATCCAGGCGTGCCAAAATTTATACGCGCACTGATGCGCTTTGATCGCATTGCGCAAGATGACGCACCAGATGAGGCAAGCGCCGATGCCGCGCTCGATGCAGTGCGCATATTGACGATACACAGTGCCAAAGGCTTGGAAGCCAAGATTGTGGTCTTGCTCGATGCAAATCATAGTGAGGCGAAGGACGATCATTTTGGCGTGCTTTGCCATTGGCCATTGCAAGAGGGCGAGGCAAAGCATTTTTCTGTGTTTGGTAAAAAATCGCAGCGCGGTTTGGCACGCAAAGACCTGTTTGCAAACGAAGAAGCCCTTGCCGCGCAAGAGAATTGGAATATGTTGTACGTCGCCGCGACAAGGGCAAAACAGCATTTGATACTGAGCGGTATTGCTAATCCAAGGCGTGCGAATGTAGACGAAAAAGAATTAAGTTGGTATGAGCGTTTCGCGGTAGTCAGCGAGTGGGAAGACGACGAGCTACCTGCGTTTGACGAGAAACTGCCTGCGGAAGAGATTGAGCTCGGCCTATTTTCACCGCCCGATTTGAGTTTGAGTGCGGCCGAGACATTGTTACAGCAAGATGCTTTACCCTTAAGCCAGGAGCAAATCGAGGGAATTGCCCTGCATGCGTTGATGGAACGGCTTACCGGCCCCGCCAGTGTATGGCCCATCGCCATTCCTGACGCTGAAAGCATCGCTGCGTGGTTACCTTGTTCGAGCCAAGTCGCTAAATTAGTACGGGCGCAAGCGCAATGTATTTTGGCTCAGTCCGATTTGCAGCGATTTTTTGATCGGGCGCAGTTCGTCACCGCGCGTAATGAAATGGAAATTTGGTCGAACGCGACACTCTTACGCCTTGACCGGGTAGTGCACTTTCAAGACGAAAGTTGGATCTTAGATTACAAGCGGCAGTGCTTGGATAGCGAAATCGAACCCTACCGCGAGCAATTGCGCGGTTATGCCCAAGCTTTAGCGTCGACGCATGGAGCAAAAAAAATTCGAACTGCGCTTATTCTCGCCGATGGACGTTTAATGGAATTGTCGTAAATTTAATATACTAAGGTAGGTATTTTTTACTTGTGCTTATTAAATAAGCGTAAATATGGGTAAAAATAAGCATACTCCACCTTTTTCTTGTTATTCGTTGTGTCGGCGTAGGATACTAGCTCACCGAGTTAAAAGCACTCGTCTTGCTCGGTTAGTAAAAGAAAAAGTTTGCCCAAGTCCTGTAGAGATTATATGATCGTGACGGAAGGCTCGCTTTGCATCATCTCTTGATCGTTTTAATTTGCGCACCACTTTTTCATGTGCGATTTTCATAATCGAGTAACGATCAATGAAGCAAGCAAGAGCACAAATGAAGACGCACACTTACTTAAAAAAGAACTGCAGAGATGATTTCTGAATTTGAAATAATCGCCGAAAAGGTCAAAAAGCTCAGCGAGTTGACTCACGCCTTGCGTTTAGAAAATGCTGAGCTTCGTCGGAACGCAGCGAGCCTTACCGCCGACAATCAAGACTTGCACCAACGTATGCAACAAGCGCATCAACGTATCGAAAAAATACTTGCGCAATTGCCTGCGGATTCCTTGAATAATGACGCCGCCGATGATGCCGATGGTGCAAGACGAGGGGAAGCGGCATGAGCGATAAGAAGACTATACAACTTGATGTGTCCATTATGGGGCAGCCGTATAAACTCAGTTGCAAAGAGGGCGAAGATTTCGCGCTACTTAATGCTGTGAATTATTTGAACGACAAAATGTGCGCCATTCGCGACGCGGCGAAGATTAAAGGAACGGATCGTATAGCTGTCATGGCCGCATTGGGCTTAGCGACCGAGCTGCTGGCGACAAAATCTCCTGAAGGCCCTTTGTCAGGCTTAAGCATGGCTGAAGTCAAACAAAAAATGTTGGAAATGAATGCAGACTTAGATCAAGCCCTGACGCCGCAAGAGAAACTATTTTAAAGTCTTTTTATATTACAAAATTTAATAAAAAAAGACACTCTCTTCGCGTGAGTTGAGAGTACACTTCAGTTCCCTACCGTGTTCGCCAGTGCCATATATTCCTTGAACCATTTATGTGCATAGGCTGTGGAAATTGTTTGACAGGTGTGAGCGTCGCTAGTCCGATGAACCCGAAGTTGAACTGACCGTGGCCAACTTGAACCATCAGGTTCAGGATGCCGGCATAGCGGCATCGGTGGGGACTTATTCTTGGTTTGTTGATTGCGCCCGAAGCACTTATGACATTGGTTATGAGTGCTTTTTTTATGGGCAAATTTTAAAAAATTTCAATTGGAAAGAGGTTTGCAATGGCCTATTGGTTGATGAAATCGGAACCGCACGAGCTTAGTATCGATGATGCATTAGCAGAGGGCGCAGCCCCATGGTTTGGTGTGCGCAATTACCAAGCGCGTAATTTTATGCGTGATCAGATGAAGGTCGGGGACGGCGTTTTGTTTTATCACTCTAGCTGTGCAGTGCCTGGTATTGCTGGTATTGCAGAGATTACCAGCACGCCTTACCCAGACGAAACTCAGTTCGATAAAAACAGTAAATATTTCGACCCGAAAGCCACGCGCGAAACACCGCGTTGGATGCTGGTCGATGTGAAGGCATTACGTAAGACGCGCTTGCTTTCTCTGGCAGAGCTACGCGCCACTGAGAGCCTATCTGACATGGTGGTGTTGCAAAAAGGAAGCCGTCTGTCGATTAATCCAGTGACGCCGCAGCAATGGAAAAT
>CAYPNW010000073.1:0-1918 GCA_964411965.1 uncultured Burkholderiaceae bacterium | reverse complement strand
TGTGCTTTGCGAGACCACAAAAACATTGCTGCCAACACACCGATCAAGCCACCATGGAAGGACATGCCGCCCTGCCAAATGAAAAATATTTCTAAGGGATGCGACAAGAAATAAGCAGGCTGATAAAAAAATACTTCACCCAGTCGTCCGCCTATCACCACTCCCAATACGCCATAGAAGAGCATGTCCTCGATATCCTCTTTCGTCCAACCAAGTGCGGCTATGTGGGGCAGTTTTAAGCGTTGTCGGCCGAGCACAACAAACTGAACAAATGCCAGCAAATACATCAAGCCGTACCAATGTACGGAAATAGGGCCAAGGTGGAGTGCGACTGGATCTGGGTTGGGATGAATCAACATGGGTTTGGATCTATTCAAGTAATCGGAGGAAATTGAGGAGTGCAGGCGACGCTTGTTCATTACGCCAAGCGACCCCAATCTCCACGCGCGCATCAGTATTCGCTAGGGCATGATAAGTCACGCCGGGGCGCTTCAAATTTGACACGGATTGTGGCACAAGTGCGATGCCCATGCCAGCGGAAACCAAAGCAACGATGGTTTGCATTTGTATCGCTTCTTGTCCAATGCTTGGTGTAAGGCCATGCTGCCTAAAGCAAGTCAAAATCGTGTCATGCAGTGCGGGCGCTATTTTGCGAGGAAACAAAATCAGCGGTAAGGCTTGATACGCACTTAAGGAGTTTGGATTTTTTGTATGAAAGTTGCTCGGCGCAGCCAAGACCAAACTCTCCGTTAGCACTTTACGATAACTAAGTTGGCTTTGGTGATCGTTGGCAATTGGGGGGATGATGAAGCCAACATCAATATCGCTTGCCAACAACAGATCCAATTGCACATTGCTAGTCGCTTCGCGCAAATTGACTTGTACTTGAGGATACAGTTGGTGAAACTGCTGCAACAAAGGTGGCAGGATGCTGTAATCGGCAATTGACACAAAGGCGATATCAATTTGCCCGAGATTGCCAGTGGCCGCGCGCTGCGCGAGCTGCGGCAGGGCGTATGCCTGAGCCAATAGGCGGCGCGCTTCCGGTAACAAGACCTCGCCCGCCACACTGAGGCATATTTTTCGCGTGTCGCGAATAAACAAAGGGGCTCCAAGTTGCTGCTCTAAGGCCATAATCGCCTGCGATAAAGGCGGTTGGCTCATATTCAATTTAATGGCAGCGCGGCCAAAATGCATTTCCTCCGCAACCGCAACGAAATACCTGAGCTGGCGCAACTCAATATGCATAGTGCGGGAGAGATTTGAGCGAGTGAGAAATGCCTTACTTAATGCTTTACTTCTTCTTATCAAACGAGCGCTTGATACGCGCCTTCTTCATTTCTTCGTAATGCGCGTCGCCTTTGCGTTTATCTAAACCCAACATACGCTCAAAGAACTCGAACCAAAGAAACGCAAAGAACGCCAATCCAACAACCCAGCCCCATGAAAGCCAGTCTAAGAAGCTCACTTCGAGGTATTTCAGCAGGAAGAGTAGAGCAATAATAATGATCAGTGGCATAATGGATTTCCTTTGAAGCAATCATAGGAGCATTCTTTGAATCGGTCAACTTGGCAAACCGTTACAAAAACGCGTGCGCCATATCTAGGTTTGGCGATTATGCAAAGAAGTAAGCCAGACCATTCATCGCTGCGAGGAAGCGAGTAAAATAAAGTGTTTTCTTAACTTTGGAGCACGCAATGAAATTATCAGTATTAGCTGGAGCGAGTATTGCCTTGGTGTTAAGTGGATCAGCGTTGGCAAATGCTGATTTAGCGAAGGCAAAAAATTGTTTATCTTGTCACGCTGTCGACAATAAAATTGTTGGACCAGGATTTAAAGAGGTGGCAAAAAAGTACGCGGGTGATAAAACTGCCGAAGCCAAATTGGCGACAAAAATAGTTAAGGGCGGCTCTGGGG
>CAYPNW010000072.1:0-11191 GCA_964411965.1 uncultured Burkholderiaceae bacterium | reverse complement strand
GGTTCACATAAGTAAACGCGCCGTGATGGTCTGTATGAAAAATGCCAACAGGGAGTGCTTCAGTCGAAGCGCGGAACTGCACATGATCTGCCGCTTTGGTGTTGATTACCGCCGGTAAGTCAACCGGCAACTCGGCAGTGCTGCCATGTGTGCGGGGTTCAGTCTGAAAAGGCGTGGCTGGAAGCATGGTGATCCTGAGTAAGAAAGCAGTCTTTTTTCTTTCAGGAAGAACAACTGCAACGGTAAGCAAACTAAAAAATGCGCTGAAGTTCGAGTGAGTGATGCTAAGTCACCAATACAGCTTTTCGCGCCAAAACGCGATTTTACTCGATTTAGGCGATAAATTTGCCATACGGCAATAAAAACCGCTAGGTTTTTTCCTCTAAGTTTGCTTTTTCAAGGCGAGTAGTACGCCGACAGTGCGCGCAAGTCGAGTCTTGGTTGTGACTAGATAATTTTAAAAAACAAGGGAGTATATTCAAAATTAATCAAATTCCGCTTTATTGGCGGGCGAAATATGTCAATAAAAATTTATACTAATTGCAGTATGTGATTCGGTCAGATACGGAGTAGAAGAAAGTGAGCGCTTTTAACGCTGTATTTGGTGGCAATTAGAGCGAAAATCGTTGACCGACTTGCATAGGAAATCCAAACAAGAAATCAGCCGCCAATAGTCTTTTCCCGCCAGGCTTTTGCAGTTCGGTCAGGCGCAAAACCGATTTACCCTGTTCGCAGGCAACTAAAACGCCCTCATCGCTGTTAGCCGTCAAAATCTCGCCTGATTCCGCTGTGAATTGCCCCACTGACACAATTTCAGCGCTGGCGATTTTGATCACCGTGCCATCGAATTTGGCTTGTGCGATGGGGAAAGGGTTAAACGCGCGTATTTTTCGATGCAGCACCTGCGCGCTCAAATTGAAATCGAGCTGCGCCTCGTCTTTGCTAATTTTCGCTGCGTAGTTCACGCCCTGCTCTGGCTGCACTACTGGGGTTAAGGTTTGCCCTTGTTCGAGCTGGCGCACGCTGTGCACGATCATCTCTGCGCCCAGTGCTGCCAGCTTATCGTGCAATGTGGCGCTGGTATCCTGCGCGTCGATCTCAAGCGCCTGCACCGCGAGCATGGGGCCGGTGTCTAAACCTTGCTCCATTTGCATGATGGTAATGCCGGTTTGCTCATCTCCCGCTTCAATCGCACGATGGATGGGCGCCGCGCCGCGCCATCTGGGGAGTAATGACGCATGAATATTCAGGCAGCCGAGCGGCGGAATCGCTAGCACCGAGGGCGGCAAGATCAAACCGTAGGCCGCCACGACCATAAGTTCATGCGGTGTGTTGCGCAATAGTTGATGGGCGTGGGCAGCGTCATCGGGATATTTTCCATCTAGACGCAGTGAAATCGGTTGGGCGACGGGAATACCAAGCCGCAAAGCCGTTTGTTTAACGGCCGAGGCGTGCATTTGCATGCCGCGCCCGGCCGGGCGATCAGGTTGAGTGAGCACGAGAGGGATGTCGAAACCCGCGCTGTGTAGGGCTTCAAGGGCGCACGCAGCGAACTCAGGCGTGCCCGCAAAAATGACTCTCACCGACGTCCTTGCTGGCGTCCTGCTTGGCGCTGGGCATCGCGCTCTTCTTTGATCATCTTGGTCTTGATGCGATTGCGCTTTAAAGGCGATAAATATTCAACAAAGACTTTGCCTTTGAGGTGGTCCATTTCGTGTTGCACGCACACGGCCAGTAAGCCATCAGCGTGCAATTCGAAAACTTGGCCATCTGCATCGTGCGCACGTACTTTGACTTCAGCGGGCCGTTCTACCCCGTCGTAAATGCCGGGCACAGACAAACAGCCTTCGTCATAGACTTTTTTTTCTTCGCTGGCCCAGATGATTTCGGGATTGATAAAAACGCGCAGTTCCTTATTGGTTTCTGAGGTGTCGATGACCACGACTTGCTCGTGCACATCGACTTGCGATGCCGCTAAACCGACTCCCGGCGCGTCGTACATGGTTTCGGCCATATCAGCGACCAATTTTTTCAGGCGCTCATCAAAAACGGTGACAGGTTTCGCCACTTTATGCAGGCGCGGATCGGGGTAACGGAGAATATTTAGTATCGACATAAGACTTTTCACAACAATCCGAGGGGACGAAATTGCGTTTTCTCTTGCTAGTTCAATGATTTATGGGCAGAATTTGATTCAATTTGGCAAGTGTTGAGGTGGTGTTTGCTCTCTTCACTATGTCGCTTGGCTGCGTTGCCGAGTAATCGCACAAAAAAACGTAGGTCTGCCCAAAAAACATCAAAAAGAATGGGCCGACAGAGGGCGACGACAGCAATAAGCTTGCGCGCAAGTTTGAAGAAGCAAGCGCAAGAAAGTGTAACCAAGTGCAACATTGCACCACAAAGTGCTTAAATTGTTTTTAAGTCGCACAAAAGCAGCATCAAAATGGCACAAACCGGACAAAATTCATGAAAAAGTTTAGCACAATCACTCTTGTACTCGCCGTGAGCTTCCCACTTTTGCACGTCACAAGTGTATCTGCGCAGGAGCAAAAGGCGCCTCTCAGCGCAAAATGTGCCTTTTTACCAGATGCGCCGGACAAGCATGTGGTGGTCAAGGGCGATACCTTATGGGGAATTTCGGGTCGTTTTCTGCAAAATCCTTGGTGCTGGCCTGAAGTCTGGGGCATGAATAAAGATGAAATCAAAAACCCCCATTGGATTTATCCTGACCAAATTGTGTATTTTGACCGCGTGAATGGTCGCCTCCGCTTAGGGAATGCAGTTGGTAATGGTGGCGACGGTGGCGCGAACGGCTTACAGCGTCTCAAGCCACAAATCCGCACGGAAGGTTTGGGCAGCAATGCGATTCCCGCTATCCCTTCAAACGTTATTGAACCGTTTTTGTCGCAACCTCTGATAGTCGAAGAGGGTGACTTGCTGACGGCACCAAGAATTGTCGAAACCCAAGAGGGGCGCGTGTATTTAGGTAAGGGCGACAAGGCTTATGTTCGTGGCGATCTGAAAGGCGGCACGTCATTCCAAGTGTTCCGCCCAAGTACGCCTTTGCGTGATCCTGATACCAAAAAGGTCATCGCTTATGAATCAGTTTATTTAGGTACCATCAAGCTAGAAAGAACCGCAAAAACTGCCGATGGTGTAGATACGTTTATCGTGGTGAATTCCAAAGAAGAAATGACCGTCGGTGATCGCTTAAAACCGATTCCACCCTCACCCATTTTGAATTATGTGCCGCACATTTCTGAACGTCCGGTTAAAGCGCGTGTCATGTCAATTTATGGCGGCGTTACAGCCGGTGGCCAAAACAATATTGTGAGCGTCAACCGTGGTAGCGATGACGGGTTAGATTTAGGCAGTGTGCTTGAACTTGGACGTTATGGTCGCCTCATCAAAGATAAAACCGACGGTAAAAAGTTAGTGCGCTTGCCAGATGAAACCTACGGACGTTTGTTTATTTTCCGCACGTTCAAGAAAGTGTCCTACGGTTTGGTCATGCAGGTCACTGACACCGTTTCTGTAGGCGACGTGGCAAATTCCCCAGACAAAGTCGAGGAATAACAGCAGCTTGGCAGCAAAACTCATTCACGCTTGGGAAGCTTGGCTGCGCTTAGAGCAGACCCCAGGCGTTGGTGGTGAAACAGCGCGCAAGCTGTTATCGCAATTTGGCTTGCCGGAGAATATCTTTCGCGCAGAATTCTCGGCCTTGCGTCAAGTGGTTTCTGAACGCATTGCGCGCGCACTGAGCCAACCGCCCTCGGCAGAAATCGACGCGCAAATCGAACGCACCCGCGCTTGGTTGGCGCAAAATGGCAACTTCCTCCTATGTCTTGCGGATACAGCCTATCCTCCCGCCCTCTTAGATATTCCCGATCCACCACTTCTACTCTATGTTAAAGGTAGGCTTGATCTGCTTACCGCGCCAGCACTAGCCATCGTCGGCAGCCGAAACGCCACCGTCCAAGGGGTTAAAAATGCGGAACAGTTCGCCGAAAGCTTGAGTCGCGCTGGTTTAACAGTGAGCTCGGGTCTGGCTGCTGGAATTGATGCCGCGGCTCACCAAGGGGGATTGCGCGGCGCTGGGTCTACCATCGCCGTGATCGGCACAGGTATTGATATTGTTTACCCCGCCCGAAATCGAGGTTTGGCACATCAAATTGCGGACGCGGGGTGTATCGTCAGTGAATATGCCATAGGTACGCCAGCAATTGCGGCTAACTTTCCGCGTCGAAATCGAATCATTTCTGGTCTCGCTTGTGGAGTCCTTGTGGTTGAGGCTGCTGCGCAATCCGGTTCTTTAATTACCGCCCGCATGGCGGCTGAGCAAGGACGCGACGTATTTGCTATTCCTGGCTCGATTCATTCGCCGCTATCAAAAGGCTGTCATCAATTGATTAAGCAAGGCGCCAAACTGGTTGAAGAGGCGCAAGATATTCTCGAGGAACTAAAATTTACAAGCAACGCACCGATTCATTGTGGAACATTGGAAAGCAAAAGCCCAAATGAACCCGCAGATGCCAACACCTTTTTGCTTACATTGATCGGCTACGACCCGATTCATATCGAAAATATTATCGAAAAATGCCAATTAGATACGGCAACAGTTAGTGCAAAATTATTTGAACTTGAGCTAGAAAATAGAATCGAAAGTTTGCCAGGAGGGATGGTACGGCGATTAGGATAATGATGGTAAGATTTGGAAGAATTTTTGGATTCTTGACTTGTTTCAATTTCCGCTTGGGGCTAAAGTATCGTCATGTTTGATATTCTTGTTTACCTCTACGAAACGTATTACCGTCCAGACGCCTGCCCAGATGCAGTCGCCTTAGCCAGAAAGCTGTCTGCCGTCGGTTTTGAAGAAGAAGAAATTTCTGAAGCCTTAGATTGGCTGACGGTGTTGGCCGATACCACAAACGAGACTGCCGATACTACCGTTAAAAGCGTACAAAAAGCGGTGGCATCGAACGGTTTTAGAATTTACGCCGAGCAAGAAATTGCCGTTCTTGGCGCACCAGCAATGGGCTTCATTCAATTTCTCGAATCAGCAGGGCTACTTGATTCGCTGCAACGAGAAATTGTCATCGATCGCGCTTTGGCAATTAATGAATGTCCCGTTCCCCTTGATAAGCTCAAAGTCATCGTTTTGATGATGTTGTGGAGTCAAGGAAAAGAGCCAGATATGCTGATGTTCGACGAACTGCTGTTGCCCGATGACGACGCAGAGCCGCGCACTGTGCATTAACTGAACCTAGTCTGCGCATGCGCGAATGGTGTTTTACGCGAGCGGTTTCAGCGTTAAGGGTGAGCTTCATTCGTCTTGGCTTACCTCCCACTTGTAGAAAAAGTGTTGTAGAAAACGTATCGATATAACGTTTTTTTACACATCTCAATAATCATTCCCCGCTGATTCTTAGCAATTAGGGTAGTCTTACGATTATCTTTAGTCGCGCCAACGCCATTTTTTACGGGATGGACGCGATGCTTTTCATAGCAAAACACGACAAAATTTATCGAGAATAGTTCACATGACCAAAACCCTCATCATCGCTGAGAAACCTTCCGTTGCGAATGATATCGCCAAAACGTTGGGCGGCTTTACTAAACACGACGACTATTTTGAATCAGATGAGTATGTGCTTTCGTCCGCTGTTGGTCATTTATTAGAAATCGCCGTCCCAGAGGAATATGACGTCAAGCGTGGCAAATGGACATTTACCCATTTACCCATGATTCCGCCGCACTTCGCGCTTAATCCGATAGCGAAAACCGAGTCTCGCCTGAAAGTACTCAATAAGCTAATTAAGCGCAAAGACGTCAGTGCTTTGATCAACGCCTGTGACGCCGGGCGCGAAGGCGAGTTAATTTTTCGTTTAATTGCACAAAATGCAAAAGCAAAGCAACCAGTAAGCCGCCTGTGGCTGCAATCGATGACGCCGAGCGCGATTCGCGAAGGCTTCAAGAAATTGAGGACAGACGCAGAAATGATGCCTCTGGCGGACGCAGCGCGCTGTCGTTCGGAAGCTGATTGGTTAATCGGCATTAACGGTACACGTGCGATGACAGCCTTCAATTCAAAAGAAGGCGGCTTTTACTTAACCACTGTGGGGCGCGTGCAAACACCAACGCTTTCCATCGTTGTTGAACGCGAAGAAAAGATTAAAAAATTTGTCCCGCGTGATTTTTGGGAGGTGCGGGCTGAATTCGTTTGCGCAGCGGGTATTTATGAAGGTCGCTGGCTAGATCAACAGTTTAAAAAGGATGAAGCCGATCCTGAGAAAAAAGCCGAACGCTTATGGAGTAAGGCGGCGGCGGAGTCGATTGTGGCGGCCTGTCGCGGCAAACTTGGCAATGTGACTGAAGAATCAAAGCCGGCAACACAAATGGCGCCCGCGCTGTTTGATTTAACCAGCTTGCAGCGTGAGGCTAACTCGCGTTTCGGATTTTCCGCGAAAAACACTTTGGGCTTAGCCCAGGCTTTATATGAGAAACATAAGGTCTTAACCTATCCGCGGACAGATTCACGCCATCTGCCTGAGGACTATGTGGCGACAGTCAAGCAAACACTAGAAAATATTGGTGAGAACAATAATTACCACCAATTTTCTGCGCAAATCTTAAAGAACAATTGGGTGAAGCCGAATAAGCGGATTTTCGATAATGCGAAAATTAGTGATCACTTCGCTATTATCCCCACAGGGCAGGTGCCGAAGAATTTGTCGGAACCTGAGCAAAAGCTTTATGACCTTGTGACGCGCCGATTTATGTCGGTATTTTTTCCCGCCGCAGAATTTTTGGTGACGACGCGTTTTACCGAGGTATCCGGTCATCAATTCAAAACTGAAGGCAAGGTCATGACCAACCCTGGTTGGTTGGCTATTTACGGAAAAGAGCTGCAAGACGAGAAAGACGGTGAAAGTAGCGGTACCTTGGTAGCCGTCGCAAAAGGCGAGAAAGTAAAGACTGAAAAACTCACTGCGAACGGATTGGTGACCAAACCGCCAGCTCGCTATTCTGAAGCGACCTTGCTTTCTGCCATGGAAGGTGCAGGAAAGCTTTTGGATGACGAAGAGTTACGCGAGGCGATGGCGGGAAAAGGTCTGGGGACGCCAGCCACTCGCGCGGCGACAATAGAGGGTTTGCTGAACGAAAAGTATCTAATACGCGAAGGGCGTGAACTCATACCAACAGCAAAAGCCTTTCAATTAATGACCTTGCTTCGTGGTCTGGGTGTTGATGAACTAACGTCGCCAGAACTCACGGGTGAATGGGAAAACAAGCTCGCACAAATGGAGCGAGGAAAAATTACGCGTGATGAGTTTATGCGCGAGATTGCGCAAATGACGCAAATCATTGTTAAGCGCGCGAAAGAATATAACAACGATACGATTCCGGGTGATTACGCGACCCTACAAACTCCTTGCCCGAATTGTGGCGGCATCGTTAAAGAAAATTATCGACGTTTTGCTTGCACTAAGTGTGAGTTCTCTATGAGCAAAACGCCCGGAAGCCGACAATTTGAGGTCGCCGAGGTTGAGGAACTGCTCAAGAAGCGTGAGATCGGACCGTTACAAGGGTTTCGATCAAAAATGGGCCGCCCATTTGCCGCGATACTTAAAATTGTCCGCGATGAAGACATCAAAAATCTTAAGCTTGAGTTTGATTTTGGTCAGAATCAAGACGATACCGAAGGTGCCGAAGGGATTGACTTTACTGGACAGACAGCGCTTGGTGTCTGCCCTAAATGTGGCAATGGCGTATTTGAAATGGGTCTTGCGTACGTGTGCGAAAAAAGTGTGGCAAAACCGAAAACTTGTGATTTCCGCAGTGGTCGAATCATTTTGCAGCAAGAGATCTTGCCAGAACAAATGCGAAAGTTGCTGACAGAGGGAAAAACGGATTTATTACCGGGATTTATTTCACAGCGAACGAGACGACCATTTAAGGCATTTCTAACGCGTGGAAAAGACGGTAAGACGAGCTTTGAATTCGAGGAGCGCAAGGCAAAGGCGCCTGCAAAAGCGAAAGCAAGCGGTAAAGTTAAAGAGGTAACTGAATCGCAACCCGAAGTAAAAGCTGTGGTCAAGAAACCTAGTACAAGAAAAAAGAAAGCAGCATAGTTTGCTGAGTGTGTTGTTTTACGATTGAAGTAAGGCGATTTGTTTATAGAAGGTAAGCCACTCGGGCTTGCCAACTCTTATCAAGGCATGACAAGAATGAGTAAGAATCTAAACGACTTGTTGGCTACGACGCGCGCTGAGTTCCTGCGTCTGTTTCTTGATGCCATGCAAAAAACGTTACCGCACTGTATTGATGACTTATTTAAGAAGGCGGATTTGAGTTACTCGTCTTCCGAGCAAGGCCGCTTGTTGAACTCGCGTTCAACCTTGATGGATCAAGGTGGCATGCTGGTCAGGCAGATGAGTAAGAATATGGAGGCGCTGCTTACGCGTAGTTTCCAAACTACCTACAACACATTTAGACCAAGTATCTCGTCTGCATTTAGCGCAGACAGCATGTCTTTATTGGACTCTTCCGCGTTTGAAGACGAATTACGTATTGATGAAATTACCAAGCGTTTTCGGTCTGAAGCGGAAGAGCAGTTAAGAGATCTTAATATTCGCGTTGCAATTATATTTGAACAGGACGTTACCAAAGAACGTGAAAACCCGTTTCGGCCGTATCTCTTCTCGCGGTGTATCGCGACTTCAGTCGGTGATCTAGGCTTGACGCCAGATTTATCGGGCACGATTATGGAACAAATTGCGGAGCACTTTGCACAGTTTGTGGCGGGGATTTATGACGCTGTGAATCAGCATTTGGCGAAACATGGCATTGCTGCGCAGCTTCAAATGAAAATCAAGAAGTCTCCGACACAGGCACCAATTCCTTCAGCGCCGCAGGAGGCCGAGGCAGCGCCATTTGAAGATCAACTTGGGGATCAGACTTTCGGTCATTCTCAGACATTTGGCCACTCCCAGACATTCGGTCATTCACAGCCGCATGTCGCGCAATATCCGAATCAGTCTATGCGGCAAGCCGGCTTTGGGCAACAAGCTCAAGCCATGTCGCCGCATGACAACGCGTATCGGCCAGGTGAGCACTCCCGTTATGGCATTGACCCCACCGAGGCGGAAATAAGATCGCGTGAAATATCTAGCGATAGGCCGAGACGTCAAGTTGAACAGTTATTTGATGCAGTAAGGAGCATGGCGTCGGGCTTCGCGGGGCGCGTTGCGGATGCGGCTCAGAACCGAAATCTTGGTGGTTCGACACAGGCTGGTGGTGGTGCCACGGGTCAAGGTTCGCAAAAGCAATTCGGCTGGATGCCGACCGGCCAAGCTGTTGGCGGGGTTCTCAGGAAGTTTTTTGGTCAAGGGGATGCAGGTCTGCAGTCAAATGGCGCTGGTGATTTTGGTAATAGTACTTTAGGTGGACTACAGCGAAATTCGGTCATGAGCAAAGGTGCTGGTCGCAACTCTGGACAGCATGGCGGTTTCTCCAATTCGAGCCTGCTTAGAACGAATACCGTTGATCCAAATATGCGTGGTTTTGGTAATACACTTGGCGGAAACACAATCTCCGGCGGTGGTGGTGTTGGAAGTGCATCGATTTTGCAGTCTGTGCAAGGTATGCAAATGGCAAATACGCCCCAGAGCGAAGATATGTGGGACAGTCAGGGCGCAGTGCGGAATCTGATCTTGGAACAGCGTGCGGCGCTTAACGAAATGACCGAGAACGTTGATGAGCAAATGACCATCGACATTGTGGCCATGCTCTTTGAGTTCATCCTTAGGGATAATCAAGTACCAGCAGAAGTACGGGCTCAATTGGGACGGCTGCAGTTTTTGGTACTGAAAATTGCACTTAGAGACAGCTCTTTGTTGACGCAAAAAGGCCACCCAGCTCGCATGCTGGTGAATCGGATTGGTTCCATATCGCTAGGCTTGAAGCAAATTGATCCGAGCGGTGCTCATATTACGACCGAGATTTGCCGTATTGTTGAGACTCTGCTGAAAGACGACAGCGAAAATCCGCAATTGTTTGCGAAGATGTTGGATGAGTTTGATGCATTCATTGCCCATGAGCTGCGCGCTAGCGATAAGAATGTCGAGCGCACTGTTGAAGCGATGGAGCAGGTGCAGAATCGCACTTTGCGTTTCGCACATACTGCCGCACGAATGGCAGAAGCGTTGCAAGGACTAACGATTGATCGGTATTTACATGAGTTCTTAGAAAATATCTGGGTGCATGCAATTGAGTTAGCCGACCGCGAAGAGCCCAAACGTGCGCAGAGATATCGTCTTTTTGTGCCTGATATCTTATGGAGCATAGTTCCAAAGTATCGCGAGGATGACCGCTCACAGCTTTTCGCGCTGTTACCAATTATCCTCGGTACTTTACGCGAAGGATTGAAGACCATCGATTACAACGCGCAATTGCAACAAAATCTCATGAATTGGTTGGTCGATGCCCATACCAGCGCCTTGCGTGCCAGCCATGCAGCAACGATGCCTGTGGTGCCGTCTTTATCTGCGATACACGAGCATTTTAAGAATTTTGTACATAACCCAGAGGAAGCACCAAAAACTGAAATCGTCAGTGATTCAATCGCTGATGCACATAGACTGTTGGATCAAGCGATTAAAGAACTGGATCTGAAAGTACAAGTGCTGGATCAGGTCTTTGATGTCGAATTACCACCGGAGAATTTAGAACAGAAAAATGCCTCTGTCGTTGGCGAGCTAAACCCTGAAGCAATTCAAGAGCGACTGAAGAGTGGGGTTGGATTGGAAATAAATCTGGGCGGCAAGCCAAGTATGGGTAAGTTGAATTGGGTTGATCCTAATTTAAAAAACTTAGTTCTCACCTTGGATGGGCAAGAAAACCCTTCTATCGTTAGTGTTCGCATGTTTCGCCGCATGATTGCCCATGGGCGTGTGAAATTTTTGGAGGCGGAACCGCTTTTCGAACGCGCTGTGCAGTCTTTGTTAAAGTCAGCGGACACGATAGATCAAGCAGTCCCAGCATAGGGATTATTAGCCTAGCATTTGTTTGGCTTTCTGGGGCGCTCATGAAAGTGAGCGCCCTTTTTGTATGCAGAGTCCCTTCATAATCTTGCCGGGAAAAAATATTTCATCAAAATAGCGATCGGCGTACTTGACGAAGTAAAAGAAGT
>CAYPNW010000071.1:5066-11308 GCA_964411965.1 uncultured Burkholderiaceae bacterium | reverse complement strand
ATTTGGTGGGCCTCCCGTGAGTCGAACACGGTACCAACGGATTATGAGTCCGCTGCTCTAACCAACATGAGCTAGAGGCCCATTTTTTGTCAGCACAACGCTTGTACACATTTGGCAAAAAATTCTTTCCAACTGTATTAATTGTTTTTTAGTGCCAATAAAAATTAAACGGCGATTGTATTACTTTGGACGCTGCAATACAAGTTTGAAAGTCAGCCTAGCGAGGAATTTCGCTGTAGTTCTGGACACAAACACGCCAATTGACGTGTTTGCAAACCTGATCTTTAGTTGCCTTCCAAGAAGCTCTTCAATTTATCTGAGCGAGAGGGGTGACGTAGCTTACGCAGGGCCTTGGCTTCGATTTGACGGATACGTTCGCGTGTAACATCGAACTGTTTGCCCACTTCTTCCAGTGTGTGATCGGTCGACATTTCGACACCAAAACGCATACGCAATACTTTGGCTTCGCGTGGCGTTAAGGAATCAAGCACATCTTTCACAACATTGCGCATCGATGCGTGCAAGGCCGCATCGGCTGGTGCCAAGGTGTGGTTATCTTCGATAAAGTCACCTAAATGCGAATCATCGTCGTCACCAATTGGCGTTTCCATCGAAATTGGTTCTTTGGCGATTTTCATGATCTTGCGGATTTTATCTTCCGGCATTTCCATTTTTATCGCTAAAGTTGCTGGATCTGGCTCAGCGCCCGTTTCTTGCAAAATTTGGCGTGATATACGATTCATTTTATTGATCGTTTCTATCATGTGCACAGGAATACGAATCGTACGAGCTTGATCAGCAATTGAACGCGTAATTGCCTGGCGAATCCACCATGTTGCGTAAGTGGAGAATTTGTACCCGCGGCGATACTCAAATTTATCCACCGCCTTCATCAAACCAATATTGCCTTCTTGAATTAAGTCGAGAAATTGCAAGCCGCGATTTGTATACTTCTTAGCGATCGAGATGACCAAACGTAAATTCGCTTCAGTCATTTCCCGTTTTGCTTTGCGCGCTTTCATTTCACCGGCAGACATCTTTTTATTGATGCCGCGTAAATCTGGCAAAGGCAATACAACACGCGCCTGTAAATCTATCAGCTTTTGCTGAAGCTGCTGCACCGCTGGGATATTGCGCCCCAAAATTGCGCTGTACGCATGTCCAGCATTCACTTCCGCTTCAACCCAATGCAAGTTCGTTTCATTACCAGGGAAAACTTTGATGAAATGCGAACGCGGCATATTGCAGCGGTTTACTACCACTTCGAGGATTTGCTTCTCGACATGACGTACCTCATCGACTTGTCCACGCAAAGTGTCACACAATTTTTCGACGACCTTCGCAGTGAAACGTATACCGAGCAATTCAGTCGAAATCGTTTCTTGCGCTTTCACATAGGCTTTTGAGTTGTAACCTTCCTTCTCAAAAGCTTTGCGCATTTTGTCAAAATTAGTTGAGATGATGTCGAACTTGGCGAGCGCGTCGCGCTTTAGCTGCTCAAGTTGTTCTGCCGAAATTCCGGCAGCAACTGCTGCGCTGTCTTCGTCATCTTCTTCCTCTTCTTCGTCGTCCTCTTCGTCGTCTTCTTCGACAGCAGCAGCTACAACAGGAAGGGGTTTGACTTCATCAACTTGATTCAGATCGACCAAGCCGTCGACGATATCGTCAACCTTAATTTCGTCATTAGCAATACGGTCTGCTGCACTCAGAATTTCAGCGATTGTAGTTGGACATGCAGAGATTGCTTGGATCATGTCCTTTAGACCTTCTTCGATCTTCTTCGCGATGACGATTTCGCCTTCACGCGTCAACAGTTCGACTGTGCCCATTTCACGCATATACATGCGGACAGGATCAGTCGTACGGCCAAAGTCAGAATCTACTGTAGACAACGCTGCTTCTGCTGCGGCTTCTACCTCGTCGTCGTCACTGGCGACAGTTACAACGTTGTCAGACAACAGCAATGCTTCGGCGTCAGGTGCCTGTTCATAAACCGCGACACCCATATCATTGAAGGTACCGATAATGCCTTCAATTGCTTCGGGATCAAAAACGTTTTCTGGAAGATGATCGTTGATTTCAGCGAACGTAAGGTAGCCGCGATCTTTACCCAATTTAATCAGGGTCTTCAACTTTTGACGGCGACGCTCTAGTTCTTCTTCTGTTGCTTCAGAATCGGCCGCAAATGCGTCCTTGAGCAAAGCTTTTTCTTTTGCCTTGCGATCTTTGGCTTTGGCCTTATCAATCGCCTTCATTTCGGCGCGCTCTACAGCGTTAAGCGCAGCCATTTCATCATTCTCGGGCTGGTATTCTTTTGGCTTACGACCGCGACGTCCAGGTACTTTAACGCCTGGCAAAATATAGCCAGACGTGTCAATTGCAGCCAAAACAGCCGCATCGGTTGTTTGGCTAACAGCATGTGTCGGCGCAGACGCAGCGTGTTCCTGGCTTTCTGCAGCCTTTTCAATTTTGATTGATGGTTTTGGCACTTTGGAAATCTTTGGTTCGCTCTTATTTGTTGTCACATGGTCTTTCGGTAATGCGGTTTGAATTTTCTTCGCAGATTTTGTTTCTACAACTGGCGCAGCAGTTGCTCCTGACTTTGCGTTCGCGCTTGGCACGGCATTTTTAGCGACTGCGGCAACGACACTCTTTGCTTGAGCGGGAGATTTCGCTTTGCTACTGACTGTCGCTGCGGCTAACTTCGTACTCTTCGCGGTCGCAATCTTTGCTTCTACCACTTTAGGTGCTTTAACTACTTTAGCAACCACTTTTTGTGGCAAGGCTTTTGTTACAGGCTTCGATTTTTCCGTGCTTGCAACTGACTTTTTTACCGGAGTCTTGGGTGCAGCTTTGGCAGTGGCGATAACGGCAGCTTTCTTACTTGGTGCTGCGACTGATTTAACCGGTGTTTTTGCCGTAGCTTTCTGAACAGCCGTTGTTTTTGCAGAGGGAGACGTTTTGGTCGCGCTCTTTGTCGCAACTGGAGTCAGCTTTTTTGTCGGTTTCTTCATCGCACTAGCCATTGAATCAATCCATCCCAAGTCAAAACATCGCGATCCAAAAAAACAATGCACTGACGCGACATTTTTCATTCGCACACCAGCGCAATCTTCTACGTATCAATCGAACTTCACTTTGGGTGTTTGGGGTTACTCGGAGGAGCTTCAGTCACATTTACAAGAAAAAATACTTGAAACATATTTGCACTTGCCAGAAACAAAAACATCCTAAGACCTTGAATCTAAAGCCTTTAAGTATAGCATGATCGACGATGTTTTGTCTCAAACTGACTGGAGATATCTATGCGAAGATTCGCTACGAGACCTAAGTCAGCAATAAAAAAACAAGATTTCGACCGAGAGAGTGTTTTTTATTTAACAAAATTACGCTACGTCGCGAACTCGGTCTAATTTTGAGCGCCGGCATTAATCACGCGCGGCGACTTCGTTCTCAAGCTCTTTACGCAATCCCTCAAGAATAGTGTTAATTTCGCGATATCGATTAAGCTCATGAGGATTTTGCAAGCCAGACTTCGCGAGTTCGGCAAGTTCCGCTTTCAAAATTTGCGACTTTATTTGGCGTATCGCGCCCCGTAGTTCGATTTCCGCGATGCTAATCTCGCTTTGTTCTTGCTCCGCAATTTCCGCGATCACCCCGTCAAAATCACCATTCATTGTGCGCAAGTGTTCGGCTAAGGCCGCAAAACTTGCCGTTTGTCCCATTGTGTTTGCAACTGAAACAAGTTGGCTAAGCATAGCAGCACCATCGGGCGCAAAATCTGCAGCGCTTTTTAAAAAATCTACATCAAGTAGCGTCGATAATGAAGGATGCGCGACGAGAATGCGCATAATCTGACGCTCTAAGCCGACTGGGGCGTTACGCTTGCTCCTTGGGGCGACTTGGCGATTTTTTGCGATTGGCTGCTGAAGTTCGAAAAGCGCCTCAATCTCGGCTGGCGTGGTTTGCGTCAAGCTAGCAATGTTACGGACAAGCTGCAAACGTAGACCAGATGGCGGCATTTGCTGCATGAGGGGCTTAGCCACAAACTGCGCGGCGGCCCGCCCTTCTGCGGTTTGTAAATCATGTTCGCCCGTTACTTCATTGATGAAAAACTGCGACAAAGGCATCGCATCGTGAATTTCTTTTTCAAACGCTGCGTTGCCAAATTCCCGCACAAAACTATCGGGATCATGCTCGCTTGGCAAAAACAAAAATTTAATAAGCTTGTTATCGCTGGCATAGGGCAGGCAAGCGTCAAACGCGCGTCTCGCAGCACGCCTGCCGGCGGCATCACCGTCAAAACTAAAGATAACTTGGTCTGTTATCCGCATCAGCTTTTGCACATGTGTAGGTGTGCATGCCGTACCTAATGTTGCAACCGCTTGCGGGAAACCCATTTGAGCTAAGGCCACTACGTCCATATAGCCCTCGGTCACTAAGACGTAGCCAGCTTCACGTATTGCTTGTCGAGCTTCGAACAAGCCGTATAACTCATAACCTTTTTGAAAGAGCGGCGTTTCCGGCGAATTGAGGTACTTCGGCTCACCATGCTCCATGATGCGCCCGCCAAAGCCAATCACCTGGCCTTTCGTATTTCGAATGGGGAACATTACTCGGTCGCGAAATCGATCATAACGCTTTCGATTCCCTCCGTCCTCGGCGGATCGATCAATAACTAGTCCTGCCTCAACCAATGAGGGATCTTCGTAATGGGAAAAAACCTCTTTCAATCCGTCCCAGCCATCGGGGGCGTAGCCGAGCGCGAAGCGCTTCGCGATTTCCCCAGATAGCCCACGCTTTTTCAAATAGCTAATCGCACCCTCGGCGTTTGGCAATTTTTTACGATAGTATTCGCTCGCCTTCGTCATTACTTCACTTAGCGCGCCGCTCCTTGCCTGATTCTCGGCGCGTTCCGCGGGCAGTATTCTGTCTTCATCCGGCACCAACATGCCGTGACTTTGCGCTAAATCTTTAATTGCATCGACGTAGCTTAAACCCGCGTATTCCATAAGGAAGCCAATTGAGGATCCATGCGCGCCGCATCCAAAACAGTGATAAAACTGTTTCGCTGGACTGACAGTAAAGCTCGGCGATTTCTCATTATGAAATGGACACAAGCCCATCAAATTTGCGCCACCTTTTTTGAGCTGCACAAATTTACCGACCACATCAACAATGTCGACGCGTGCTAGTAGGTCCTGGATAAAAGTTTGTGGAATCACTTAATGATGTACACCAAAATTGGAGTCGCGCAGAATCACCAATTAAATACTCGCAAGTGCCGTCTTCACACTTGCCGAAACAACCGTCATATCTGCTTTGCCCGCCAATCGCGGTTTCAACACTCCCATCAACTTGCCCATATCTTGTGGACCTTTTGCACCAACTTCGGCAATTGCCGCGTTGATTTCTGCAAGCACCTCAGCATCGCTTAAACCCGCAGGCATATACGCGGATAAGATCACCAATTCTGCCTTTTCAATATCTGCCAAATCTTGGCGTCCGCCTGCTTCAAATTGACTAATCGAGTCTTTGCGCTGCTTGATCATTTTTTCGATAATCGCAAGTACCATCTTGTCGTCAAGCTCTATCCGCTCATCGACTTCTTTTTGTTTCATGGCTGCGGTGATTAATCGAATGGTGCCAAGTTTTGCCGCCTCTTTCGCACGCATGGCGGATTTCATGTCTTCTGTAATTTGATCTTTGAGGCTCATAGTGCGCTTTCAGATAGTTAAGTAAAAAACGTGATGCAAACAGAAAAAACTTACCAAGAAAAATTAGACTTAAAAATAACAAAACCCGCTGCGGTACACCGAAGCGGGCATGTTTTCTACAACACCTAATTACTCTAAATTTTTCATCGCGCTAAAAAACGCGACAGAAATTTAGTACATCTTCTTAGGCAATTGTTGGCTGCGAATGCGTTTGTAGTGACGCTTAACTGCTGCCGCAAGCTTACGCTTACGTTCTGCAGTTGGTTTTTCGTAGAATTCACGAGCACGCAATTCGGTCAGGAGACCGGTCTTTTCGATGGTGCGCTTGAAGCGACGCATTGCGACTTCGAACGGCTCGTTTTCTTTAAGGCGAATTGTGGTCATGTAAGCTCAAAAAAATGGAATTTATGGGAAGAACGAGATATTAGCAGGAATTTTTAAACTTTGGAAGCATTGCGAAAGAAATTTTCTTGTTCAATGCACATAAAAACTTTACACGCCCATCCCCGCAGAGCCGAACTTTCA
>CAYPNW010000071.1:0-4966 GCA_964411965.1 uncultured Burkholderiaceae bacterium | reverse complement strand
TTAAATTTTTCTTGGTACTTGTTTTTGCTTCGATCAAGGTTTGCGCAATATCTAATTGAGGTAACAAATTGACGAAGATTGGCACGCCTTCCTGCCAAAAACTCGAAATTTGCAAAATCGCGGGACCAGAAAGTCCTCGATGCGTAAAAAGCAAATCTTCGTGAAACACAGTACGGTTTTTCTTTTCACCGATTTCAATCTCGACTTCCAAAGAAATACCCGCTAACGGAACAAAGGCTGACCAATCAGCCGCCGCAAACGTTAACGGTACTAAGGCTGGGCGAGGTGGTATTAGATTGAGTCCAAATTGCTGCGCGATACGATACGAGAAATCACTTGCGCCTATCTTGGGAATCGAAAGCCCTCCCGTCGCTATCACAAGGTGGTCCACTACAAAGACGCCTCGCTGCGCTTCAATTTGAAACTTTCCATCAATATTCTTATTGATACTGTCCACAGCACACGGCATTTGCCAAGAAACGCGAGCGAGGTCGCATTCCGCTTTCAACATGCGAATGATGTCTTCTGCGCTATCGTCGCAGAACAATTGCCCTTTATGCTTCTCATGAAAAGCAATGCGATACTTTTTGACTAGGCTCAGAAAGTCTTGTGGTGTATAGCGCGATAACGCACTTTTACAAAAGTGTTTATTTTCCGATAAAAAATGGCTCGCATTCGTCTGCAAGTTTGTAAAGTTACAGCGCCCGCCACCGGAAATACGAATCTTCTCCGCCAGTTTTGTCGCATGATCAATTAGCACAACGCGCTTGCCACCCTGTCCAGCAACAGCCGCACACATCATGCCCGCCGCACCAGCGCCGATCACCGCAACATCAAACCTCTGCTTTTCCATGCCTATCCTATTTTGTTGGGACGCATTTTTTGATCATTCCGCTGCGTTTAATTGGCGATTATCGCTTAAAGCAACAGTGTGTGGCCGCTTTCAGCCGTCTCCGGTTAGGAGCCTAGCGAAATAGGTGTTAAGTGATTGGTTGCGTAGCGCGATGTAAATCAGCTCGATTAATTTGACTTGGCATCGCAAGCATTTCGATTACAATTTCGCGCAGCTAAAGTGCTAAACGTTTGCAAAACTTGCGATTTTTTTTAAAAATGGCTTGCCCATCTCAAAGAAAAGCACTCGGTTTGATGCAACGATTATCCTCTTCGTCTCTTTTTGATTTATTTAACCGCCTTCTTCTTTGTCGACTAGCTTAATGCAAATTATCACTTCGGTTTTTAAACGCCTGACTGGTCGCTTAGGTTTTTTCGGCTTAATGATTGCCTATGGTGGGCTTATTTTTTTATGCCTCTCTAGCTTTATTCGCGAAGGTGATTTATCAATGGGGCGCCATCCCATTGAAAATTTAGTGAAGACAGCGAAGGAATTTGCGAATCCAAGTTTTCTCGATGTCTGGTTTGGTAATCCAAAATTAGAGTACCGCAGCGACGACGGTACCTTACTGAGAACAGAAAACCGACAGCTTGTCGAAGTAAAATATTTAAAGGGCTTAGCTGAAGCAACCTGGACGACCTTTCGTATTGCCACACTGGGCTCGCTACTGGGCGCAATCTTGGCCCTGCCCTTGGGCGTTCTGACAGCGCGCAATCTGGCCGCCCCCTTAATTTTGCGATCCAGCGCAAAGACTATCCTCGACGTTACGCGAGCAATTCACACGCTGGTTTTCGGCTTAGTTTTAGTTGGCATTGTGGGCCTAGGACCGACGGCGGGCATCCTTGCGATCGCCTTTCATTCAATGGGTACCTACGGCAAACTTTTTGCTGAAGCCATTGAGTCATTAGATATTGCTGCTGTAAATGCGGTTCGGGCAGTGGGCGCGAGTCCAAGCCAAGTGTTTTTTAATGCGGTTTGGCCCGCCGTTCTACCGCAATTTGTTTCAAGTCATTTATATATTTGGGAGTTCAACATCCGTGACTCGACCATACTTGGCGTGATTGGTGCAGGTGGCCTTGGTTTGCTGATTTCTGAGGCAACATCGCTGTTTCAATGGGATCGTCTGGCAACAGTGTTAATCGTCATCGTCGTCTTGGTGTCGAGTTTCGATGCCATGAGTCGGCGTATTCGAAAGGCACTCTCTTGAACCGCAAACTCGTGGTCTGCATTCGCGATCTTATTTGCCCAACTGGCGGACCTTACCCGCTAAAGATTTCGCGACTAGAAATATGTGAAGGGGAAAAAATTGCCATCGTCGGACACAACGGCGCCGGAAAATCGACCTTATTTCGCCTGCTCAGCGGCTTCATTAAACCTAGTGCGGGCTCCGCCGTTGTACTAGGACACGCTCTAGAGCAAAGCATGCCACCAAAGAAATTGCGCAACCTGCGCCTTTCCGTTGGACAGATCATGCAAGGGCTCCATTTGGTTCAACGTATTACAGTCCTAGACAATGTTTTAATTGGCAATCTTGGTCGAGTCTCAGGTTGGCGCAGCCTGATTCGTTATTACAATGAGGGAGAAATTGCTGCGGCAGAGCGCGCGCTGCAGACCGTTGGGCTACTCTCCAAAGCAAACACCCGCACGGATTTTTTGTCGGGAGGTGAAAAGCAAAAAGTCGCCATCGCTCGCCTCTTGCTACAAAATCCCCGCCTGATTTTGGCGGACGAACCCACCGCTGCCCTTGACCCCGGTGCCGCCAATGAACTTTGCCAGATTATTGGCGACGTGACCGCGCAAGTAACCTTGGTTTCCATTTTGCATAATCCCAATTTAATTCCCCTGCTCGCGACACGTGTCATTGGTTTAAAACATGGAGAGATTGTGTTTGACCTGCCAGTCGAGCAAGTCGATCAGCGTTGTCTAAACCAGTTGTATGAACTTCATCCATAGCGTCTATCGGCACTAACAGGCGCTAACAATATCTTGATCCTCACGAACCCCACACCAAAATGACGAACTCCACCGCTGGACGCATCTGTCCCATTGCTTATCGCTACGGTGCCGAAGCGATCGCGATGGCACCCGTTAAAGACGCAGAAACGCTCTACGTAGTTGGTGGGCTATACGGCAATCACTTTGCTCTGCAGACTGTTTTGGAAATGGCTGCTGCTGAACACTCAAGCGTGACGATTTGCTTCAATGGCGATTTCAATTGGTTTAACGTTGACGAACACGGTTTTAAGCGTATCAACGACATCGTGCTCAAACACGATGCGCTGCTTGGCAATGTGGAATACGAATTCAGAAATGAGGATGTGTTGGCTGGCTGCGGTTGTGCGTATCCAGAGAGTGTTGCGCAGGACATTGTTGAATATTCCAATGAAATTCATGTTCAACTTAAAACCACCGCACGCAAATTCCCTCAAGTGCTAGAGAAGCTCGCAGACTTACCGTTATTTAGACGTTATCGCATTGGTGAGCAAGTAATTAGCGCCGTTCATGGCGATGCGGACTCTTTGGCGGGTTGGGCGTTTGACGCCGCTGCAATAAAAGATCCAGCCAATGCGCAATCGATCCGACAAAATTTCGAACGTGCGCGGACCGATATTTTTGCGTCAACACACACTTGTTTGCCAATGCTTCGGCGATTTGATCTTCCTGCGCGCCAACGATACGGCTGCGTGATCAATAACGGCGCGGCAGGAATGCCAAATTTCAAGAACACATCTTTCGGCTTACTGACACGAATCAGCCGCCAAGCTTCGCCGCATACACCAATGTATGGCGTGAAACAGCAAAGTCTATTTGTTGACGCACTTCCCATTCATTATGACGCCGACCAATGGCAAAAGCACTTTGTCTCGATTTGGCCGGAAGGGACGGCTGCACACCGTTCATACTTTGCCCGAATTATGAATGGGCCGGATTTTCTTCCCATGGATGCCGCGCCCTAAAAAGGGGTGAAATCACGCCGATCCGCGCCGACATGATGCATTTTGGTGCAATCAGAAAATAGTTCATGTTGATGAACGAAATGACCCGATCGAAAAACACCCACTTGCATAATTTCTAAAATCCAATTTAGTGTTTTCAATTTGCAACACTTTTGCGTCGTTTCAAAAAAATATTTTGCTCGCTTTAACAAAATCTTGACTTGCCAACAGCAAGAGGAGATAAAGCATTATCGGTGGCGCAAACGTTTGCGTCACCGTTTTGCAGCGCGACAAAAGTAAGATTGCTTGGCATATAATTTATGAGCACCAATGCACTCATTTTGACCGTTGCAATTCAATTTCAACCGAGGAAAACAACTATGCGCAAATCAACACCACACCAGCGACACCTCACCGGCACAACGCTGTCGGTGCTAGCCATTGCAATCGCGACTGCGTTCCCGATGCAAGCCGCTATGGCTCAGGCAGCGAAGCCAGCAGCCGATGACTCAGGAAAACTTGAAACGGTGATCGTGACTGGTCAACGCCGTTCAGAAAACATTAAAGATGTGCCGTTGGCGATTTCTGCCATCAAAGGCGAAGCGCTCGACACATACAACACGAGCGGACAAGACATTCGCTTCTTGGCAAGTCGTGTACCGAGCTTGAACGTTGAATCCGACTTCGGTCGCGTTTTCCCGCGTTTCTATATTCGTGGCTTGGGTAATACCGATTTTGACTTGAACGCATCCCAACCAGTTGGCTTGGTGTATGACGACGTGGTGCAGGAAAATCCGATTTTGAAGGGCTTCCCAGTTTTTGACGTTGATCAAATTGAAATTTTGCGTGGTCCCCAAGGTACATTGTTCGGCCGTAACTCACCCGCTGGTATCATTAAATTTGAATCGGCAAAACCAACCAATGCATTTGAAGGCTACGCTAACCTTGGCTATGGTAACTACAATGCGGCCAACGTCGAAGCTGCTCTCAACGTTCCCTTGGACAAAGCATGGGCAGCGCGTTTTTCGATACAAAATCAAAGCCGCGACGACCGTGTAACCAACCCACGTAGCACGGGCACGAAGGAACTTGAAGGTTACAACGATCTGGCAGCGCGCTTCCAATTGCAATACAAAAC
>CAYPNW010000070.1:846-11320 GCA_964411965.1 uncultured Burkholderiaceae bacterium | reverse complement strand
GCCCTTAGCGGCGATCTCGCGGATGATGGCGGCGTAGAGCGTGGCCTCGGGCGTCTTACCGCCGGGGCTGGTCCAGAGTTTCTTGGCCTCCATCGCCGCGATCATCTCCTTGGCCCGCATCGGAACCTCGCTCGCGGCGAGCACCTGCGCCGCCGCGTCGAGGGCGCTGACGCGCTTGGGCTTGGTCTCCTTTCCGGGCTTCGGGGCCCTCGGCGTCTTGGGGGCCTTCTCGCCTTGGGTCTTCTTGCCCTTCGTAGCCGCGCCAAGGTTCGCGTTGTTGGCGACCTCCTTCTCGCTGGGGACCTCGTGGTCCTGCTTCCCGCCCGCCAACCGGTCGTTGATCTCGGCGAGCGCCGCTTTGCGGAGGCGGTCTGTCTTGGCGGCTCCCTCCGCGCGGGCAGCGCTCTTGGACATCTTCGGGGTGCTGGGCGTGCGGGGCTTGGCGGGCTTCTTCGTCTTCGTGCTCATGGTCATCTCCGAACTGGGGGTTGGAACCCCCGCCGCACATTGCGGCGGGGAAGCGTGGCCGTCGCGGTTCCCCGCGACGCCGCGTGGGGTCTGTCAGCAGCCCGCGACGCGCTCCATCTCGTTGAGCACGTCGTGGACCATCGAGTTGGTGGCGGCGGCCCGGCCCCGGCGGTCGGTCCCGTAGACCACCTTGGCGACCTCGGCGGCCTTGGCGTAGCGGCTATCCCGGTCCTCGTCGCGGGCGATGTGCGCGATGCAGATGTCCTGCCTGCCCGCGTGGCGCGTGTTCTGCTCGATGGTCACTTCCGCGCCGCGCTCGGTGCGGCTGATCTTCACGTCCTTCTCGATGCCTTCGATCACGATCGTTCTGATGTTCATGGCGTTGCTCCTTGCGGTTGGTGGTTCTGGTCACTCGGCGTCGTTCAGAAAGGCCTCGACGTGCTCGGGGTCCATGTTGCTGAGGAACCCGACCAGATCGATCAGGTCGCTGCGGACCTTCCCGAGGCTTCCCGCGAAGCCCCAGTTGCGTGGGTCGGCCTTGGCTCCCTCGGCGTGCTTATCGAGTTCCATCTGCAGCACGTCCATCAGGCGGGCGATGTCGTTGCGGCGTGCGGCGTACGTCTCGGCAGCGGTCGGTTCGGGCTTGGTGGTCTTCGGGGTGCGCTTCGTCATGGTCGTGCTCCTTTGGGTTGGTGGTCTCTGGTAAACAGCGAAGCCCGCATTTCGCGGGCTTCAGGTCGTCGGGTGGTTGTCGTTCTTGCGGTCCCAACTCGTCGTGTCTTTCGACTGGCCAACCGCCCGGAGGTAGTCGACCAACTCGTCGGCGTTCCATGTGTCGCCGTCGATCGCGTCGTGCTCGTTGGGGGCGTCGGTATCGCGGTCGATCTCGAAGAGGCGGAAGCCGCCCAGCGCTCCGGGGCGCGGTCCCCAGTGGCCGTCGAGGTGGCGGCCGCGTCCGGCGGGGACGGTCGCGATGTTCCAGGTGCGGCCGTCGGGCGTGTGGATCTCGATCGCGGGGATGTGGAACCCGCTCTTGGCGAGGGTCTTGGCGAGGTCGAGCGTGGTCTTTGTGGTCGTGTTCATGTTCGTGGTCTCCGTCGCGTGCGGGGGGTGCGTTGTTCCCGCTCGCGTTGGACACACATTGGCCGGCTGATGGCGAACAGGCAAGGCGATCGGCCTTCATTTCTCGATGATTCTGCGACATGTGGGCAACTCGGCCAAACATGTGGGCGGCGCGGGAAAGCGGGCCGCACAGCGCGGCTTTCCCACCCGCCCGCTGGCCACGGGTTGGCCCACGATCGCCCACGTCGCGTCCTCGCGGCGGGACGTACCAATCCCCACCACGCGACCGTCGGCGCTCGGACGCGCAAACAAACTCTGTCTCCAAGCGCGGCTGTTCCCGCGGGCGTTGGCTTTCGATTCCGGCGGGGAAGTACCTATTGCCCCCTCCCCTCCCCCGTTCGGACTCCGGCTGTAAGGCTTCGGGTAGGCGCTGCCTGGCACGCCAACTGCATGTCCGAATCGGTGCGACGATGGCGTGCGATCCGCACGCCGCACGCCCGTTGCGCCGAACCTATTGCGCGCCCGTCGCGCCCGCGCCGGCACGGGGGGGGTGGGCGCAACAGGTAGTAAAGAGGGGGGTGTGTTGTTGTTTGCTCCATGATTTCTCGATGTTCCCGCGATGAACCTATTGCGCGCAAGAGGTTGCAATAGGCGCAACAGGTAGCTGCGCACCCCCGCTGGCGCTGCGGAATCGAGGGTCCGCGCTCGTGCTCACGCTGCGCCGGAGCGCTTCTTCGCTGTGTTTGAGCGGCAAAGGGCGCTGCGCAGACCGGTTTGTGTGGCTTTGGAGCGCGTTTTCATGCTTCGGCAACGTCCTCGATGAGCCTGTACAGCCGCTGGGGCGTGCCGCCGGTGGCCCGCTCGGCGAACTGGATGCGGCGCTGATCCATCAGCGCCTGCCGGACCTCGTCGTGCTCGCGGGGCGACCAGGCCAAGCGCCGGCTGAGTTGCCAGAAGGGCATCCACGGGTCGGCGGGGTGTTTGACCGCCCATTCCCGGAGCACGCGGATCATCGCCTTGCACTGGCTCTCGAAGTCGCCGGCGCTGACGTGCTGGCTGGCCTTGAAGAGCATGCGGCGGGTCTGATGTTCGACCAGCGCCCACGCCCAGTTCACCCCCTCGACGGAGATCTCGGGATTGCGGTGCCCAGTGCTGCACGCATGCACGAGCGCGAGGCGCCGGGCCTTCTCGTTGGCGCGGGCCCACAGTGCCATCCCCGCATGATCCGACTTGCCTTCGGCCTCGGCGTACGCGGCATCGGCCAAGGCGCGAATCTCGCCGAGGCGCACTCTCGCATCCGGTGTGGGCTCGACAAGTTTGGGTTCGGGGTGCGCGGTCTTCAGGTTGCCCTTGCCCGGCTTTAACTCCGCCCACCACCGCGCCCGCTTGAGAATCGCTTTCGGGAGTTCGTGCACATCCACATCCTGGCCGAGCCCGCGGCGGCCGGCCTCGAAGATGAGCATGCGAGCGAAGAAGCCGTTGGAGAGCATCTTCGGCGACAGCGCCTCATAGAAGATGTCTGGAATCGCCGTCCCGAAAAGGCACAGGCACGGCTGATCGATGATGCGAGGCTCCTCGTCGCTGGCCTTGACGCGGAGCGGGTAGATCGTGTTGGCCGAGGTGTACAGCTTCAGCAGCGTCTGCATGATGCCCTCGTACCGGGGGTCGCGCTTGGTGCCGTAGCCGCTGATGGCCTGCATGAGCGTGTCGATCTCGTCGGTCTGAAAGAGCATCACGGGCGTCAGGTGCATCCGGTCCTCGAGGCCTTCGCCGCTGGCGAAGCCGTCCGCGACCGCGCCGGCCATGCCGGCGCTCGCGAGTATCCGCTGGTTGACCTTGCGCGGGAAGTCCTTGCCCGTGCCGGTGTTGGCCAGCCCCAGGAGATAGATCGCGGTGCGGTTGTCCTGCGGATCGCGGACCTTTCGGCCCGCCAGCGCGGCCTGCAGCGCCACCGCGCCGCAGAAAGCCAGCACCGGCTCGGGGTACGGCGCGTTGGCGAGCGTGTAATCGATGACTTCGTCGATGAATCCGGGCACGCGCAAGAGCGACGGCGGCACAGGGCCGGGATCGATCGGCGCGGCCGGCGGCGGCTCGGCCTGCGGGGTTGTGACCTTGAAGACAGACAGATCGACATCGCCGGAGGCAGGTGCCGCACCAAATCCCTCGCGCCGAAGCGCCCGGGCGGCCGCCGCGAAGTCGCCGTCGTGCTTGAGCAGCGTGTACACGGCGAAGAGCGAGTATCCGCGGCTGTCCTCGAAGGGCGGCGCGTTGGTCGAGAACACATAGAACACGCCGCCCTTGAGCGTGGCGCTGCAGCCACTGTCCTTGCCAGGGCGGGCCCAGTGCTCGTTCTCGCCGCCGCTCACGCGTGACCAGCCATGCTCGACCAGCAGATCACGGACATCGCCGCGCTGGTTGAAGTCGTCGCCCGGCTTCAGGTCGCTGGGTGATGAGGCGGAGGAAGTCTTGTGCAGAGGACCATTCTCCACAGGATTCCGGGCCTCGTTGAGCTCCCACGCGCAGGCCAGCAAGCACTCGCGCTCCTCGGGCGTGATGACCGGCAACGCTGCAAGATCGCCAGCTGTGAGCACATACCCGTTCGACGGTGCGCACAGGAACATCCCGCCCTCACCGCGGGTCTCGATCATCGTGGCGACCGCACGCCAACAGCCATCGACACCCTTCCGCGGAGTGAATCGCTTGCCCGCAACCTCGATCGGATCAGCCCCGGGTGCGTCGAAGGACCGTTGCGCGAGTTTCATGTTGCCGCAGACAGGGTCCGAACACCGGTATGCGACATGGCGACCGCCCGAGGGTGTGGTCTCGACGACAAGGCGATCGATGAGGCCCGGGCACACCGCCTCGACCCGCGCTCGCCACGGCTCGAACGCCACGCCAGCCAGGTCGAAGTCGATCATCTCGAGGTTACCCGAGACGCGTCCGCACACCAGGCACAGATCACGCCGGGCGGGCCCGGCGAACCATCGCGCGTGCTCCGCCGGCGTTGGGAGCCGCGTCTGGTACGACTTCCACGAGCGCAGGGCAACGCGCTTGTCGTCGCCCTCGCGGATCGCCGGCAGTACGCAGAGCCCCGCGGCGGCATATCGCCGGGCCGCGTCCAGGGTTGAGGGCAACGGGAGCGTCATTCGAACGGCACCTCCCACGCCAGCGCGCGGTCGAGCGCTTCGGCAGGAGAGGCATGCACGTGCGCGGTCGTCCGCGGGCAGTTGCGAGCGAACCACATCTGCCGCGCCAGGTCCCGCGACGCGAACGCCAGGTACACCGGCTTGCCGAGCATGTGCGCCCAGCCCAACTCCAGCAGCGTCGCATGGCAGTCCGTGGCGTTGATCCAGGCGAAGAACAGGTCCGACTCCCTGATCCACTCAATGCACAGCCCCGGCACCACCCAGCGGGGGCGACTATTCACTGGCGCGGGCCACGATGGACTTGAGTCGTGCTGCCCGACGCCCGCGTGCCATCCGACCCACTCGTGGCTCTCGCCGCCGAACGGCACGAAGTGCGGCCCAGTGAAGATGAAACGGCCGCAGTCGATCGGCTGTCCGAACGGCGAGACGCCCAGTTGCGGCACCAGCGGCAATCGCCAGTTTCCCGATCCGTGCATCTTCCCGGCGAGGTACACACGACGCCTGGTCCGGGGACTGGGCGCAGCCGTCACGGCGGGTCGGGGCGTCGTGCTGGGCGGGATGGAGGAAAGTGTTCGAGTCGTCATGAAAAGTTCTCCGAGAATCCGACGGATTCGAAGTGACGGCGCAGCGCGGACGTGGCCGCAGCGCCGAGTGAGGGGCGACGGCGGCCATCCGTGGCCGCTTCCAAGAAGTCGTTGCAGACTGTGGCTAGGTCTTTGGGCAGAGCATCGATCGCAACGCGGACGTCGAGTTCGAGATCCCGTCGCCCGATCGATGACGCTGCCGTGAAGGACGGCTGGCGATCTGCCCCGGCCGCCATCGCATCATCAAGCGGGACCGTCGTCGATCGACCGCCCCGCTTGGCCGCGTGCTGGGCCCGGAGGATCGACGTCCCGGCCCGAGACATGGCAATGGCAAGGAACGCCATCGGGCGACCGCGCGACGGATCGAACTTGGGCCAGCGTTCCAGTGCGGCCAGGATGAGATCGGCGCGAAGATCCGCCGCGTCGTCGACGGGATAGCGGTTGCCGGTCAGACGGTTCGCGATCCCGTGGGCGGTCGCACCAAGCCGATCCAGATCGAGCGAGGCGAACGGCGGAGGTGTTGAAGCTGTGGCGCACTCAACCATGCGTCACCTCCTCGAAGATCAACCGCGCGGGCATTCCGTGACGAACCTCGATGGCGACGTTGGCGACGCCAACGGCGGCCAGTTCGGCGAGAAGATCAACAACCGCTCTCTTGACAGCAAAGTCAGTGTCTCCGACCTGCCTCGGGCTCGCCGACTCGGCCCCGAGCCTGACCTCTCGGATGACACGGGGAGGCGGATCGAACACGGGCCGGCCGTCCGAGACGCTGAGCGACTCGATCCGGCCGAACCCGATGCGATGCATCATTGCGATTAGCCGCTGTGAGCCTTCATCGAGCGATGCTCTGCGAACCTGGGCGTTGGTGCTGTTCAAGCCGCACCGCCTTGGCCGAGCGGCGTGCGGCGGCGGTCGATGCCGTCGAGTTCTCGGCGAACCTGCTCGATGGCCCGGCGGTCAAACAGTCGGACGCGACCGGCCAGGGCAGCCGGTTTGATCCACGGGCGGGTCGCCAGGACTCGCACGACCCGGTGAATGGGTTCGTCCAGTTCGCTGGCGATCACGCCGGCGGTGATCAGCCCGGGCGGTGGTGTCGTATCGATAGGGCGGGGTGGGGGCGCGATTCCCATGACGGCGGCTCCGATCCCGGGCGGCTTGCCCGGCTACCAGACCGCGGGTGGTCGCGCGACCGCCCTGGATGTCTCGGGATTCGCAGGACGGCAACCGGTCGCGACTGGTCGCGACCGCCCGTCCAGTGTCTTGTCGCAGCGTTACCGCTCGGGCCGCTTCTTGGCGACCTTGTGCTGGCGGTCCTCGCGCAGCCGCTCGGCTCGCTGCTCAGCGGCGAGCTTCGCGATGATCTCATCACGGTCGCCGGGCGTGTCCTCGTCGCCCGCGTGATAAGCGTCGAGGGGCTCGCCCGCATCAATCCGGGCATCAACCGCTTCCTGGGCCGCCCTTACCTCGGCGAGACTCTCTCCGTGCGTCTCCGACGAGCCGAATTCCCGGGCCTTCTTTGCCTTCTCGGCCTCTTTGCGGCGCGCCTTGAGGTACCCGGACCGCTCGATCGCCTTCGTCATCGTGGACGACCCGCAACCGACGATTCTGGCAAGTTCGTTCCGGCCCGGGAAGAACCCGCCGTGCTTCTTGACGTGTGCCTCGGCCAGGCTCATGGCTTCCTGCCAGGTCATGGTGTCAGCCTGTGATGCCTTCGCGCTGCCGCCGCTGCTCTCGCGAGCCGAACCGCTCACGATGGCCTCGACCATCGGCAAGATCGCGTCCCGGAACGCCGCGGCGATGTCGGCGGCGTTCGTCAGGTTCACCTGTGTCGGACCGGCCGTCTTCGAAGCGCCGCCTGGTTCCGCAGCAACCCCGCGCAGTGCGACGAGCGTACCGGTGCCGTGAACCGGCGGCCGATCCTCAAGACTCCCGGCCTTCATCACAAAGTCGATGACCCGCTCACGGCTGCCAATGAGTGCCGCGTGGTCCCGGGTCAACTTCGTGTCCAGCGGCACGCCCAGATCCGCCCTCGCGAGCAGGCCGTGCTCGGTGAGCCGCCATTCGTCGCCACCGACTTTCGTCACTCTGAACGGCCGGACGGCCCCCTCGGATCCCCGACGCCATTGGTCGATCGCCGCGGACCACCGGCTCCAGGATTCCGCCAGCAAAGGCTCGATCGCCTGAAGCAGTCCGGCCTCTCCGGTCACCGCGACCGTCGCTTCGATAGCCTCACCCTGACCCGCCATTCCCAGACGGATGGAGCTTCGTCGCTGCACAAGTCCTGCTTCCACAAGCAGCAAGATCGCCCGCTGTTCGGTCACCGAGAGCTGGTCAATGTCCACCGACTGCCACCGATCGGGGATACGCCGGAGGAGGGATTCGATCGCGTTGGTCAGGTCCTGGGTCATGCAGGCATGATCGTAAACCGCCGCACTCGCGTCGGCGTGGTGAAGGGTCGCAGGGCGCGGATCGTTGTTTCTGCTGCTCGTGGTTCGCGGCCGCCCGCCGTCCGGCGGGTTGATCGCCAGATGCCGACAGACTTATCCGCAATGCAGCTCGTTGTCGGTTCAGACCGTGTTTGGGGTATTCAGCCGAGGTCCAAAAACGACCGATATTCACCCAGTGAACTTTCGGGCGTGCTACCCGTATACACTCTTCCGTCCGTCCATGAACCCACCATCGATCCAACGCCTGATTGCATTCCTGTGTCTCGTGGCCTTCGGCCTCGGGCAGACGGTGTTCGCGTCGATGGGTGTTCGGTGCACGGACGCTTCGGGAAATACCCGAATTGAGTACGCCTGCATCAAGTCTTCCCAAGGCGAGTGTCTGACCCCATGCACCGAACCCGGTGTGCATGCGACCGATGACGACCACGAAGGGGATCCAACGACCCCGACGCCGTGCGAAGACGAACCCCTCGGTTCGCAATTGTCGGCCGCGAAAGTGATCCCCTCGAATGGGGCGATTGAACCGGTCTTCGCTGCCATCGCGGTAGCGTTCCTCTGGGATCAGTGGTCCTTTGCGGTCGAATTGCCCGTGCGGTGCGCTCGGTCTGCGCTGGATCGAGATCGACCGCCGGACGCACTGACGCGATTGCGGTCGGTCATCCTCACTGTGTAGCTGTGCTATCGGATCGATCGCCTCACAACGCTTGAAGCGTGATGGTGATCGTGTTGTCGTTGCGCGCCGGCCCAATCGGGTCTGGTACTGCGTGACGCTCTCATCCGCATCGCCACCAATTTTGTCAATCCAGTTCTCATGACCCCAGCGGTCAGACCACGCTCGGAATCGCTGCGATTCCAAACGCGACGCGGACGCCTGCGGGCGAGGGCGTTCCCGGTCCATCCAGCAGTAACCCGAGGTCCAAACATGAACCCAAAGACCCTGCGAATCCCATCTTCATCCGCTTGCCGGGTTGCCATTCCCTTGGGACTGGTGATTACTCTCGCGGTGTTTACTGGCTGTCAGTCCACGCCCCGAGCAGACGTTGATGCAGCTCGAAGTGCAGGCGAGGCCACCGGACTCTCCGCCCAGATCGAGTTCATCGCCGTTGGACCCGACGGCGGTCCTCTCGACGAACCTGACGCGGCGGGAGCCGTTCTCACGTTGGCCGATGCCCTACGACGGGCCGTCACCACCGATCCCGGACTGCAGGCGGCGATGGCAAGAGTCCGTATCGCCCTCGCCGACGCGGACCAGTCCAGGCTGCTCCCGAATCCCGTGCTCAATGTGGTACTGCGATGGGGACCTGGAAAGCCGCAGATTGAAGCGTCGTTGGCGCAGGACTTCGTGCAGGCGATGCAGATTCCTCGACGTTCCAGCGCGGCCGACAACCGGCTGCGGCAGGCTGCGGCGGACGCAGTGACAGTGGCGATCGACGTTGCGAGCGAGGTACAAGAGCGGTACGCGACGGCGCAGGCGTCGGCTGAGGTCGTGCCCTTGCTCCGCGACCGCATGGTGCTCCTCGAGCGATTGGCGGCAGTTGCCAAGTCCAGGCTCGATGCGGGCGAGGGGACGCGCAGCGACCTTGTCACCCTCCAATCCCAGCGGGTCGAACTGCAGGTGGAGATCGACCAAGCGGTGCTTTCTGAGCGGGAGGAACGCCTTCGGCTGGCACGCCTCATCGGCGAGCCTTCTTCGGCCGCATCGTGGACGCTCGACGCATGGACCGCGCCAGGCAACGACCTTCAGCCAGAATCTCGCTGGGTTGACGCGGCACTGTTACGCCGTCCGGAGATTCAGGCGGTCGCATGGAAGCTACGGGCGCTCGGTGATGATGAAGCGATTGCCCGTCTACTTCCTTGGGAGGGCGCGAGCGTTGGCGTCGATGCTCAACGCGACGACAAGTGGTTCGCAGGACCATCGGTATCCACACCGCTCCCCATCTTCGATATGGGCCAGGCCAAGAGAGCACGAGTCACCGCCGAGCAGCTGGAAGCCAGGCACGAACTGACGCTGACGCGTCGAAAGGTCGTGGAGGACGTTCGCGTCGCCTACCAGACGATGACCGCGAGTAACGCCAACCTCGCACGCATCCGCGACGAGTTGATTCCGCTCCAGCAGCAGCGCCGGACCCTCGCCGAGGATGCGTACCGAGCGGGACAGAGCGACGTCACCGCCCTGTTCCTAGCCGAACAGGACCTTCGGCTTACCCAGGCCAAAGCCATCGAGGTCGAGCGGCAGGCCGTAACTGCGTTCGTTCGTCTGCAGCGAGCCGTCGGCGGACCTGGCGTTGCGTCGCCGCTGATGGCCGCTCCCACCGCAGCCATCCCAACCCAATCCGACGCGGGCGCTGGACGCACGAGTGCTTCGCCACTCTCAGCCCTGCCCACGGTGTCGAACCGCTAATACCGCCCGCCGCATACCCCAGAACAGCACTCCAGCCATGAGATCAAACATGAACAACGTTCGAACGATTCGTCCACTTCTGACTCGACTCCATCTCCCGGCGATTGCCGCCGCAGTCATGACTTTGACCCTGCTCGCCGGGTGCAAGAAGCACACCGAGGGTGATGGACACGACCACGGCTCCAAACCACCGGCAAAGGCCGACGAGCACGCGGGTCACGACCACGGTTCTGAGAGTGGCGGCGCTGAAGGTCACGCGGACGAGGTCAAGCTCACCGCCGAAGCCATCGAGCGCTACGGGGTAAAGGTGCAGCCAGCGCAGCTATGGGCGCTCAAGCCGACCTTCGTCGCTCCAGCCCGCGTTGG
>CAYPNW010000070.1:0-836 GCA_964411965.1 uncultured Burkholderiaceae bacterium | reverse complement strand
GCTGCGCGGCAGTGCGGTCGATCTCATGGTCCTCTTGGGCGACACTGTCAAGCGTGGAGATGCCCTGCTCGTGGTCGAAAGCCCGGAGCTCGGCGAGGCGCAGAACGACTTCTTCCAGAAGCGAATCGCCGCTCAGTCCGCATCACCCGCCGTGGACCTCGCCAGAGTTGCATGGGAGCGTGCAAAGGCAGTACTCGAACAGTCCCAGGGCATCTCACTTACCGAAGTGCAAAAGCGCGAGGCGGAGTACAAGGCCGCGGTGGCTTCGCAGCGTGCGGCGGAAGCCGCTGTTGTCGGCTCGGAGAATCGCCTGCACCTGCTCGGCATGTCTCAGGCATCGGTGGAAGAGCTCGCCAAGACCGGTGAGATATCGCCGAGATACACGGTGCACGCGCCGATCGACGGTCAGGTGGTGCAGCGCGAGGTCACGCTGGGCGAACTGGTCAGCCCCGATCGCGAGGCACTCTTGGTGCTGGCGGACACCAACACGCTCTGGGTCCTGGCCGATGTCCCCGAGGCCCGGCTTCATGAGATCGCCGTGGGGGCCAAGTCGGGGGTGGCGGTCGGAACGACCGGTGCCCGGCGCTTCGAAGGGCAGGTCGCGTTCGTGGCCCCGCTGGTCGACGCCGCAACGCGGACCGCTCAAGTGCGCATCGAGGTGCCTGCCGCCGCATTGACCCTCAAGCCGGGCATGTTCGCGCAAGTCGAGATCGTCGCAACCGACACTGCCAATCCGGAGGCCGCGCCGATGGTGGCGGTCCCTGATGAGGCCGTGCAGACGGTCGAGGGCGGCCCGGCGGTCTTTGTCCCTGTGAAAGGCGAGCCCAACACGTTTG
>CAYPNW010000069.1:6466-11344 GCA_964411965.1 uncultured Burkholderiaceae bacterium | reverse complement strand
CCCACAAACAAGCAATACCAGCCGCGATACAAGCAAACGGATTTGCACCAGAAGAACCAGCCAAACGCACAGTCGATGTTGACGCATTTTGTTCATGATCAGCATGCAAAATCAGAATACGATCAAGCGCACGAACCAACACTTCATTTGTCTTATATGGCGCGCATGGTGTTGAAAACATCATATACATGAAATTTGCGCTGTACGACAAATCATTGCGAGGATAGATAAACGGCTGGCCGATTGAGTACTTATATGCCATTGCCACCAAGGTTGGCATCTTGGCGATTAGTCGGATTGCCGATACTTCACGGTGCACAGGATCATTGATATCAAGCGAATCATGGTAAAACGACGCGAGAGCACCGACAGTGCCAACCAGAACCGACATTGGATGCGCATCGCGGCGGAAACCACGGAAGAAAAACTGCATTTGCTCATGCACCATTGTGTGCATCGTAACGGTATCAACAAATTTTTGTTTTTCTGCTGCGTTTGGTAATTCACCATTCAAAAGCAAAAAGCACGTTTCCAAGAAATCGCCGCCATTCACTGCCAATTGCTCAATGGGGTAGCCACGATAGAGCAGCTCGCCCTTATCACCGTCAATGTAGGTAATAGATGAATTGCAAGCGGCCGTTGACATGAAACCTGGGTCGTAAGTAAACATCCCAGTGTTCGCGTACAACTTGCGAATATCGATCACGTCTGGTCCAACTGAGCCCTTATAAATCGGCATTTCTAATGATGCTGAACCATCTGAAAAAGATAGCGTGGCTTTTACTTCAGAATTAGTCATAGCTCTTCCTTTGAGAGAGGGATGAATCGTTGATCAAAAAATCAAATGAATCGGTATCGTGTATCAAGCTTGCTGCAATCGCAAAAGCAAAGACTCAACATGCTCTTGCGCCAATTCGCCTTCTGGCTTCTTCTTTCCCATCAATAAGTCCATAAGATGATTATCAGAAAGATCCATTAATCGACTAAACGCATCGACCTCATCGTCTGACATTGCCATTTCATGGGCATCAAGAAAACGAGTCAGAATCAAATCGTTTTCAAGCAGACCGCGGCGAGCACGCCACCGAAGTCTGGCCCTGTTCAGTGGGTCTGCTTGGTGGGCATTCAATGGCAACCTCGCATTTTTACGCTACTTTGCACGATACCGGCGCTCTCGTTAGTCATGCGACATGCTGCCAAATTACAAAAAATTATTACGCGAAAAATCCAAGACGATTTTTTAAACGGCACGGCGAACCATCAGCTCTTTGATCTTGCCAATTGCACGGGTGGGATTCAAACCCTTAGGGCAAACATCGACGCAATTCATAATCGTATGGCAACGGAAAAGACGATATGGATCTTCCAAATTATCTAAGCGCGCGCCGGTCGCCTGATCGCGAGAATCAGCGATAAAACGATATGCCTGCAAAAGTCCAGCTGGCCCAACGAATTTATCCGGATTCCACCAAAAAGATGGGCAGGAAGTGGAGCAACATGCACACAAAATACATTCATAAAGCCCATCCAACTCCTCTCGCTCAGTCGGACTTTGCAAGCGCTCTTTCTCAGGAGGGATAGAGTCGTTAATCAAGAACGGCTTGATGGAGTGGTATTGCTTGAAGAACTGCGTCATGTCGACAATAAGATCACGAATTACGGGTAGTCCAGGCAAGGGGCGCAAAACGATAGGCTCACTCAACTCATTCAGATTGGTCGTGCAAGCTAAACCATTTTTCCCGTTGATATTCATCGCATCAGAGCCGCAAACACCTTCGCGACAGGAACGACGCAATGCCAATGAATCATCGACGTCCGATTTTATTCGTTGCAGCGCATCGAGTAACATTTTGTCGGTATCTTGCAATTCCACCGACAGCTTCTGCATATAAGGCTTGGCATCTTTATCGGGATCGTAACGATAGATTTCGAATTTCAATGTGCGTGTCATATCAAGTTCTCTTTAGAATGTACGTGCTTTGGGCTTGAATGTTTCGACCGTCAATGGCTTCGTGACAACCGCTTTGTACTCCAAACGATTTCCTTCAGAAAACCATAGAGTGTGTTTCATCCAATTTTCATCGTCCCGCTTCTCATAATCGCGATGTGCGTGCGCACCACGAGATTCTTTGCGTGCGTTAGCAGAAGTAATTGTGGCTTTTGCAGTTTCAATCAAATTGTCTAATTCCAGTGCCTCAACGCGAGCTGTATTAAACACTTTTGACTTGTCTTTGAATGAAACATGCTTGCGCCGTTCATCCAACTCCATAATTTTGTTAAAGCCCGTCTGCAATAATTCGTCAGTCCTAAACACACCGCAGTACTGTTGCATTGTGCTGCGAATTGCACCAGCGACATCTTGCACCCGCTCCGTGCCCGTACTCGACTCCAATTTTGCCAAACGAGATAAAGCGAGATCCGCTGCATCGCTCGGCAAATCTTTATTACTTCGCCCCTTTAAATTACTTGCCACTACATGGTTACCGGCGGCGCGACCAAAAACCAATAAATCCAGCAGGGAATTTGTGCCTAATCGGTTTGCCCCATGCACGGAAACACAAGCACACTCACCAATCGCATACAATCCATTTACGACTTCGCTGCCACCATTTTTCGGCGCAACGACTTGCCCATGAATATTGGTTGGGATACCGCCCATTTGATAATGAATAGTCGGCACGACAGGAATAGGCTCTTTAGTCGCATCAACGTTAGCGAATTTGTGCGCAATTTCTAAAATCGAAGGCAATCGCTTTTGAATGGTGTCCGCGCCGATATGCCGCAAATCAAGCATCACGTGATCTTTGTTTGGACCACAACCGCGACCTTCTTTAATTTCTTGATCCATTGAGCGTGACACAAAATCGCGCGGTGCCAAGTCTTTCAAAGTGGGCGCGTAGCGTTCCATAAACCGTTCACCCTGGCTATTTACCAAGATACCACCTTCGCCACGAACACCTTCGGTAATAAGCACGCCTGCACCTGCCACACCGGTGGGATGAAACTGCCAAAATTCCATGTCTTCTAGGGGCAAACCTGCGCGCGCCGCCATGCCCATACCGTCACCCGTATTGATAAAGGCATTAGTCGAAGCAGCCCAAATACGTCCCGCACCACCAGTTGCAAAAATAGTGGTTTTCGCCTCAAGCATCATGACGTCGCCAGTTTCCATTTCCATCGCAACCACACCCAAGACATCGCCCTCAGCGTCGCGGATCAAATCGATGGCCATCCACTCGACATAAAAATGCGTGCGCGCTCGGACATTTCGCTGATACAAAGTGTGTAAAAGTGCATGCCCAGTTCTGTCTGCTGCTGCACAAGCACGTTGCACGGGCTTTTCACCAAAATTCGCCGTGTGTCCGCCGAACGGTCTCTGGTAAATGGTGCCATCGGCATTTCGGTCGAATGGCATTCCAAAGTGCTCAAGCTCGTAGACAACTTTCGGTGCTTCGCGGCACATGAATTCAATCGCGTCTTGGTCACCCAAGTAATCTCCACCTTTTACGGTATCGAACATGTGCCAAAACCAATTGTCTTCGGACATGTTTCCCAGTGAGGCGCCAATACCACCTTGCGCAGCGACAGTGTGTGAGCGTGTTGGAAAGACTTTTGAAAGCACTGCGACATTCAAGCCCGCTTCTGCGAGTTGCAATGAAGCGCGCATGCCAGAGCCACCTGCACCAACGATGACTGCATCAAAACGACGAGAAGGGATGGCAGATTTGATTGCAGCCACGATTAAACTCTCCACAAAATTTGTGCCGCATAGCCGGCGCAGGCGATCAACCACAGGATAGTGGCTACCTGAAAAAATAAACGAAGGATGACTGAATGCGTGACATAGTCCATCCAGATGTCACGCATACCAACCCAGGCGTGATAAAGCAAAGCTACTATGACCGTGAAAGTCGCTAACTTAAACCATTGACGAGCAAAAATCCCAGCCCAAGCTTCGTAACTAAAGCTACCAGCACTTAAAAACAGCACCAAAAGGATAACGGTATAAGTCGCCATCACAATCGCGGTGACGCGTTGCGCTAGCCAATCGCGCAGACCATAATTCGCACCGACTACGAGGCGCTTAGCACCAACATTATTCGTCGTCATCAGAACACCCCGAAAAGTTTTAAAGCCACTAAAGCAGCCAGCGTCAAGCTAACGACCAGCACGCCAACAGCCGATTTTCGTCCAGAATCTTTATCAAGACCGATATGGAAGTCCATCAACAAGTGGCGAATGCCAGCGCAAAAATGATGTAGGTAGGCCCAGCTAAGCGCGAGGATAATTAACTTGACGAACCAAAGGGAGGCGAATGATTTTAAGGCAGAAAAACTATCTTCCGAAGTAAGACTTTTTTCTAAGAGATACAAAACAAAGGGGAGCAAAATGAACATCAACATGCCACTCGCCCTGTGCAATATTGACACAAACCCAGCAAGAGGCAATCTGTACCCCGTCGCGTCAATTAACCGCATTACACCAAACTGCGGCTTACGTTTTCCTACTTCAGGCATAAGAACTCCTCCGCTATTATCGTGAAAAATAATTCAACCGCGCCACCCATTAAAAGACAAAGTGAGCTACAACACGGTTTGAAGTTTAACCTGACTAGTTTAACCAGAAAATAACAATCTGTGTTTTAAAAGCAAGAAAAAATTAATCTAAACATTGTCCGCGCTACGTTAATTCATTCTGGTAATGATGCGCACTTGTCGAGTATAGCCCACGACGCAACTCCACAGGCTTATCGCCAAAAGTAAATGAAACTCGCTCAACGCTCATCAACGGAGCGCCTATTTTTACTTCTAAGAGTTCGGCAGTCATACGGTCTGCACAAACAGCGCGAATCTTTTCGGTGGCACGAATCATGTGCGT
>CAYPNW010000069.1:0-6366 GCA_964411965.1 uncultured Burkholderiaceae bacterium | reverse complement strand
TTTTGCTTTTATTTTGCTTCTACTTTTCTTTTGCTCACAACAGAAAATTTTTGAACACACTAACTGGAATTTTCGGCAACTGGACAGTATCGACCCCTCAACCGACCGCCAAAACGAATTTCAACACAGAACCGCGCACCTTATCGAGAAACATGCACAAAATCACGTTTAAGCTTCAGCATCCCGACTCTTATATAAGATAGAAGATATAAATTGACACTGCAAGCAGTACGACCTAAACTCCGCGCGATCCAAATTTCATTCCATGGAAAGTGCAAGGCAGCGATTGCTTACATACTCAAGACAAATCGACGCCACTAGCGCTCGTTGAACCTTTTGAGGAGACATGACATTTCCTTTCAAAACATTTTTTTTAATTCCGTCATACAATTTTCATGTTCACGATCAAAATCAGCGTTATGATTTTGCGTTTGGAGTTTTAAGTACTTTTTCGCCCCACGATTTACCCTAGCATTTGTTTTCGCGAGATCCGGCTATTGGATTTCACTCACATCTTTACTACTTCGGAGAAGCATCATGGCAAAATCCCCTATGCGCGTTGCAGTGACTGGCGCTGCTGGTCAAATCGGCTATTCCCTCTTATTCCGCATTGCTAATGGCGACATGCTAGGGAAAGATCAACCTGTCATTCTGCAATTGCTAGAAATTCCCGACGAAAAAGCACAAAAGGCGCTTAAAGGCGTCATGATGGAAATCGACGATTGCGCGTTCCCGCTTTTGGCTGGCATGACAGCGCATAGTGACGCAATGACTGCGTTCAAAGATATCGACGCCGCATTGTTAGTTGGCGCAAGACCGCGTGGACCAGGAATGGAACGCAAAGACTTACTTGAAGCAAATGCACAAATCTTTACCGTTCAAGGCAAGGCGTTGGACGCCGTTGCTTCACGCAATGTGAAGGTACTTGTAGTCGGCAACCCTGCTAACACAAACGCTTACATCGCGATGAAATCGGCACCAAGCCTCCCAGCAAAAAACTTTACAGCGATGTTGCGACTCGATCATAACCGCGCGTTGTCGCAAGTTGCCGCAAAAATTGGACAACCCGTTGCATCGATCGAAAAACTCTGCGTTTGGGGCAATCACTCACCGACAATGTACGCAGATTATCGATTCGCTACAGCTAATGGCAGCGCAGTAAAAGATTTGATCAACGATCAAATTTGGAACAAAGACGTGTTCTTGCCGACAGTAGGTAAGCGCGGAGCGGCGATCATTGAAGCACGAGGCTTATCATCGGCCGCCTCTGCAGCAAATGCTGCGATTGATCACATGCATGACTGGTTCCTCGGCACAAACGGCAAATGGACCACGATGGGTATTCCTTCTGATGGCTCATATGGCATTCCCGAAGGAACGATGTTCGGCTTCCCAGTTACGACAGAAAATGGCGAGTACAAAATTGTTCAAGGTTTGGAAATCGACGAATTTTCACGCGAACGAATCAATCTGACTCTCAAAGAATTGCAAGAAGAACGCGATGGCGTTAAACACTTAGTCGGATAAACGATAGGCAATGCTCAGGGTTGCAATTTTTATGTTGCGACCCTGAACAAGCGACATAAAGCTTCAAGTTTCTTGCAAATTCTTTAGTTTTGGCTAAAGTCTTTCGGCAGTCCAGTTTTTTCCACTTGGTGATCATTTTTGAACCTAAGTAGTCGCCAAGAATTGCTGCTTTTACGCCAAAAGTAAAAAAACAATACCTTATGATTTGTCGCGGACGATTGCTTATGAACGCAATAGACGGTGAACGTTTAGCGCCGAAATTGACTTAGGTACCCACGCACAAAATTCAGTTTTTTACACTCAAACATCGACAATGCTCGCCACCACAGCGCTGTTTCAAGATCAAATCGAACCTCGCTATTTGCCTGCCTGTGATCACTACGCTGGGTCTGAAAAACTCATGTTGAAATCCATGGCGATACAGGATGAAATGCACGGAGCATTTGACATTACGTTCGATTGCGAAGATGGAGCGAGCATCGGTAATGAAGCCGAACACGCATCAATGATTGCCCAACTAATTGCGTCAGATAAGAATAAATTTGGCAGAATTGGTGTGCGCGCCCACGAACCTCACAGTGCGTATTTTCAGCTTGATTTGAATACGATTTTTCAGGCAAATGCCCGTCGTCCAGCATACCTTGTTATACCGAAGATTGCGAGTGCGCAACAGCTCAATGAAACCATCCAAATGGTCAACGACCAGCTTTCGTGGGCTAAACCTACTGGCGAAATCGACGCACCAACTATTCCCATTCATGTATTAATCGAGACCCACGGCGCACTGGCAGAGGTGCATGCAATTGCCTCCCATCCCCAAGTTGACTGCCTTTCTTTTGGAATTATGGATTTCGTTTCCGCCCATGGTGGCGCGATTCCAGCCGCCGCGATGCAATCGCCAGTTCAATTCAGCCACCCTTTAGTCACACGAGCAAAATTGGAGATTGCCGCAGCCTGCCATCGCTACGGAAAAGTTGCCTCGCACAACGTCACCACAGACATAATCGATCCTGAAACAGCGAGAAACGATGCGAAACGAGCAAAATCAGAATTTGGCTACACCCGAATGTGGAGCATACACCCGAGCCAAATTGAACCCATCCTCGATGCGATGCTGCCAAATGAAGATGAACTGCATACAGCAATAGAGATCCTTGATACTGCCCATGCTAACCAATGGGGGCCAAGCAATATCGGCGGAACCCTGCATGACCGCGCAAGCTACAGGTATTATTGGTCGATAATAAAAAAAGCCCAAATTAATCGAATTGAACTACCCAAAAAAGCCTACAATTTTATTTAATGCTTTAATACCTGCGAGTAAATAAGCACTTTAAGGAATCTCAGATGAAACAAGAAATCAGTATGACGAAACCAATTTTAAGTGCCTTTTTTTGCGGCTTATTTTTTCTTGCATCTAATCAATGTGTCGCACAAACCCAAAAGAGCCCCACAAAAACGAACGCAAACGCGACCAAAACGTCCTCCAAACATGCGCCAAATGCCGCAAAAACCGACACTGATGAGGACGAACTCGATCCTTTACAAAGTCGCGTGCTCGAATACAAATGTGAGCTTGGTAATACACTAACGATATACTCGAATATTGACGACGAGAACCATATCGCAATACGTTGGAAAAAAAAGCTAAATCAGTTAACGCGAGTTGAAACCTCCACAGGTGCGCATCGGTTTGAAAATCGTCGTGCTGGATTAGTTTGGATAGGCATTCCCGCAAAAGGTTTGTTGCTCGATTCTATTCGCGGCAAGCAACTTGCTAATGAATGTAAAACAAGCGAACAAGAATAAGCGCTCGACCAGAAACTTTTTAAAAAACGACAGTTTTTTTTTAGCAGTACGACAAAACGATTGATTACAACGACAAAACCAAACGTAGTTGAATGTAATTCGCGTTTATTCGAAATTGAAATACAAAATGAGACGAAACAAAGCTTTAAGGAAGGCAGCAATTAACAAAACGAAGTCGCAGTGATTTCTATTTCTCAGCATCAACTTTAAATACTCTTTTAAGTTGGGGAGAAAATAGGCAACGAAGTTAAATATCTTTTATAAACCGTGAATTCCGCCAATAAGGAGCAACCATGAGCCAAAGCGTGTACCAAGATCCGTTCAAGACCCTCAAAGACTTCAAAATCACTGATTCAAAAAAAGGAAAGTTCTTTTCCTTACCTGCTTTGGAAAAACAACTAGGCGTAAAAATTTCTCGTCTCCCAGTTTCGGTGCGCGTTGTCCTCGAGTCAGTGTTACGCAATTGCGACGGCAAAAAAGTTACTGAAGAACACGTCAAACAATTGGCAAATTGGGGCGCAAATGCAAATCGCGTCGATGAAATTCCTTTCGTCGTTTCCCGCGTAGTACTGCAAGATTTCACCGGTGTGCCTTTGTTAGCTGACCTCGCCGCGATGCGAAATGTCGCCGCCAAGCAAGGTAAAAATCCAAAAAATATTGAGCCTTTGGTTCCCGTTGATCTCGTGGTTGATCACTCGGTTCAGATTGATCACTTTCGTGAAAAGAAGGCACTAGACCTTAATATGAAGTTGGAGTTCGAACGTAATAACGAACGCTATCAATTCATGAAATGGGGTATGCAAGCGTTTGACACCTTCGGTGTGGTGCCTCCTGGCTTTGGTATTGTTCATCAGGTGAATCTTGAATATTTGGCGCGTGGTGTTCATAAAGTCGAACACAAAAAGAACGATGTGTATTACCCAGACACTTTGGTAGGTACAGATTCGCACACCACCATGATTAACGGTATTGGCGTAGTTGGTTGGGGTGTAGGCGGTATCGAAGCTGAAGCGGGCATGCTGGGTCAACCGGTGTACTTCCTCACGCCCGACGTGGTCGGTGTGAATTTAACTGGTGCCTTGCGTGAAGGTTGCACGGCAACTGACTTAGTGCTGACCATTACCGAAATGCTGCGTAAAGCGAAGGTCGTTGGTAAGTTCGTTGAATTCTTCGGTGAAGGCACACGCAGCTTAACGCTGACGGATCGCGCAACCATCGCCAACATGGCGCCTGAATACGGTGCGACTATGGGCTTTTTCCCTGTTGATGAAGCAACGATTGATTATTTCAAAGGTACGGGCCGTACTAAAGCAGAGATCGCCGCATTCGAAGGATACTTCAAAGCCCAAAAGATGTTCGGTATTCCAAAGAAAGGCGATATCGATTACTCAGAAGAATTGTCGCTCGATTTATCCACCGTTGCACCCTCATTAGCGGGTCCAAAACGTCCACAAGATCGCATTGAAATTGGCAATGTCAGAGCGACTTTTGCCGATTTATTTAGCAAGCCAGTGGCAGAAAATGGCTTTAACAAAAAAGCCGAAGACCTTGATGCAGTCTACACAAATGCCGACGGCGTCAAAGTAAAAAATGGCGACATTTTGATTGCTGCAATTACGTCTTGCACCAACACCTCAAACCCAAGCGTCTTGTTGGCCGCTGGCTTGTTGGCAAAGAAAGCTGTTGCCGCAGGTTTAAAAGTTGCGCCACATATTAAAACCTCACTTGCCCCTGGGTCACGCGTCGTCACCAAGTACTTGGAGGCAGCCGGTCTCTTGGGTGATTTGGAGAAACTGGGCTTTGGCGTCACGGCCTACGGCTGCACCACTTGCATCGGTAATGCGGGCGATTTAACACCTGCTATGAACGAAGCCATTGTTGCCAACGACATCGTCGCCTCAGCGATTTTGTCAGGCAACCGTAACTTCGAAGCGCGTATTCATCCAAACATTCGCTCCAACTTCTTAGCTTCGCCACCATTAGTGGTCGCCTACGCCATTGCCGGCAACATGAATGTGGATTTGATGACACAACCAGTTGGCCGCGTCAAGGGCAAAGATATTTTCCTGGGCGATATCTGGCCAACCAGCAAAGAAATTGGCAAGTTAATGAAGTATGCGATGAATTCTGCGACCTTTAAAGACAACTACGCTGATGTCAAAGGCGCGCCAGGCAAGCTGTGGGAAAACATCAAAGGTGTTGCGGCTGGCGAGGTCTACAACTGGCCAACGTCCACTTACATTGCTGAACCACCGTTCTTCGCTGACTTCACCATGGAACCCAAAGCCGCAGCAACCGGTATCACTGGCGCACGTGCCTTGGGCGTGTTCGGTGACTCTATTACGACCGATCACATCTCCCCAGCTGGCGCTATTAAGGAATCTAGCCCAGCAGGTAAATGGTTGAAGGAGAACGGCGTATTGAAAGCCGATTTCAACTCCTATGGATCACGCCGTGGTAATCACGAAATTATGATGCGCGGCACATTTGCCAACGTTCGTATCAAAAACATGATGATCCCATTGACCAAAGATGGCTCGCGTGTCGAAGGTGGCATCACCATTCACCAACCGAGCGGCGAAGAAATGGCGATTTACGATGCAGCCATGAAGTATGTCGCTGACGGTGTACCGACCATGATTTTTGGTGGTGAAGAATACGGTACAGGTTCATCGCGCGATTGGGCTGCAAAAGGTACGCAATTGCTCGGCGTTAAGGCAGTGATTGCGCGCTCGTTCGAACGTATTCATCGCTCAAACTTGGTCGGCATGGGCGTATTACCACTGCAATTTCTCGCTGGCGACAGCGTTGACTCGCTAGGCATCACAGGTAAAGAAACGTTTGATCTGAAAGGTATCGAAAACGACATCAAACCACAGCAAGAAGTCACGCTCGTGATTCACCGTGAGAATGGCGAAACCAAAGATGTCAAAGTCTTGTTGCGTATTGATACGCCGATCGAAGTCGATTACTACAAACATGGCGGCATCTTGCCATTCGTATTGCGTCAACTTTTAGCGGCGTAATTTG
>CAYPNW010000068.1:7551-11381 GCA_964411965.1 uncultured Burkholderiaceae bacterium | reverse complement strand
ATATTGGCGTTGTAGGAATACGGCGAACCTGAACGGATATCGGTGAAATCTTTAAATTTAAAATGTGTTAGCTCATACGCGGCGTTAAGCTTGACGTCGTATTTGTCGTTCGCTACTTTACCGAGCAGATACGTGGCCTTGAGATTCAAACCTATGCTGTTGAACGCACTGAGTTGACGATTACGTGAGATAAACGCAGTTTCGGCACCGGCGTTATCGCTGTAAAACAAGGCACGGTTCTGGCTATAACCCCGCACAGTTGCATCGGCTAGCCATTTTTGACCGATGTAACGGCTGTACCCGATATCGCCTGTATGAGCTTTTACATCCCACGTATCTTGGTAATAGCGATAGCTGAAGTTAATCGCATCGCGCGATCCCAAATCGCCTATCACCCGTAACTTGAGCGCGCGCCCAGAGCGTGTACGAGGTGTGCGTTCAGGCACTGTGGCACCAAAAATTCGCGCACTGCGATAAGGACTTCCAAGAAAGCCACTATCGGCCAGCGCTTCCACGTTGGCGCTCATAATCCATCTGGGTGAAATAATCTGCGTCAAGCCAAGACGGTATTGCCAATGTGTTGCCACGTCTTTAAATTCCGGCGCATCGCGCTTACTAATCTGATCATTACCTCGAGTGAAGCCGAGACTGACGGTGGTTAATCCCCCAAAGGTCTCTTGCGAGATATCTAGGCCAATACGGTTCGCTGTGTAGTCAGGCTCGCGACTAAACGAACTAGCCAAAGTAATCTCGGAATCGCGGTAACTGTATGCCAAACCAAAGCCATATTCGTTGCGATTCTCACGGTATTTACTAGCAGTGGTCACTACGTCGATCGAAGCATTGCTCACGGCATCAAGGTAATAATTAGCTGAAAGCGAAACGGTATCAAGGATCTTTTTTCGTACGAGAAACGCGGGGCCCGTCGCTGTAACGCCTCCGCCAACATAGGTGTGAACTAAAGCTTCTGCGGTATCTTCTGGCAAGTTTGCCGCACGCGCACCAAATGCCGCAAGTACGCCGCCCAACAGCGTTAAACAATGTTGAATAATGCTGCGCGCACCTATCGTCTTAATTGCAACCACAACCACCCCCTTGCACACCCGTAGCACCACGCGCTCCTTCGCGCACGTCTCGCACATGTTCGATATGTTTTTCAGCTAAAGCGTCGCGCGAAAATTTCATGATCGGATCTGCCAATCGCTCCCGTTCGTAGGGTTTAACCCATGGCTGAATCGCACAGCCACTTAAGACTTGCGCGATAACAAGCATTCCCATCACTAACAATGTGCGCATTTTCATTTCAATAGTTCCCGAATTTGCTTGTCGTAAGTATCTTCATAACCATTTAAATAGCCTTTATGAACGTAACGAACAGTGCCGTTTCGATCAACCAAAACCGTGGAAGGCATCGTGCTCAGATCATACAAACGACTCACCGATTTTTCGGCATCCCACAAGACTGGAAATTTCACCCCTAATTTTTGCGCTAACTCCGTCGCATTTTTGGTGTCCTCGTCGACGTTCACACCGAGAATCACGAATCCTGCACTTTTATACTTGTCGTAAAGGCGATTCAAATGCGGCATTTCTTGCCGACATGGGCCACACCAAGTAGCCCAAAAATTAATCATGACGACGCGCCCGCGTTGCTCTTGTAAACGCAAATTGCTACCGCTCATGGCACGCAGGGTGAAATCAGGCGCAGCGGACTGTGGCGTCACTGCTGCATTAGCGAGCAAACTCATCGCGCAGCAAAGCAAAACCAAAACCGCTTTACCCGCTTGTTGCGCTGGGCTCATACTTCGTTGAAGGCGCGAGAACATTGTTTGCATCCTCATCAAAACGAAACGGTGACGCCAATTGTTAATTCCAGGTTATGCGTGCTTTCACGCTTACCTAACAGATCCAATGAGAAGATGTGATCACGCGCATCGATTTGCACAGCGATATGATCGTTGAAAAAAACCCGCAATCCTGAACCAAAATTAAACGTGGCACGGCGTTGATCATTAATAGATGTGCTGCCAACGCCACCAATCAAAAATAGCGAAAATGGCTTCGCGTGCTTGGATCCAACAAAAACTTCGCCAGGCAAAATGTTGTATCCCACCGATAAATTGTAATAACGTAAGCGCTCTTTCTCAGTAGGAAAAACACCACCAGGCAAAATGCGGCGGAATGCTTCGTCACTCACTTTAGTTTGTGCCAGCACGCTTTGAACAAAAAAATCTTCCGTAATGTGATAACCAATGCGCGCGCCGTAAATCAAGCTCGAACCAAAATTTTGCGTCGAGTAAACTCCAGTGAACAATCCCACATCAAAATCGTTGGAGGGAAAACGTGGTAACTGAATATCACGCCGCGCCACTTCTGGCACCACGATCTGTTCGGTGGTTTTCTCTGCGTCAGCCGCAGAAGCTAAATGCGCGCCTAAGCCAGTGATCAAAGCCAAGGAAGTTAGACACAATTTACGCAATGATTTAAGTTTCATATGAATGGGCATTAGAAGAAAAAGGAAAGTCCAAGGGTGTAAGCGCGATACTCAAGCGTGCGCGAATCAGATACAAAGGCTGCGTAAAGAGAGTAATCGGCGCGCGCAACGAACCGGTCGCTAATGTAGTAACGCACGCCTATGGTTGCATTGGCGAGCTTGGCGTCAGTCGTCGTAGCGCCCACCAGACTTTGATTGGGAAAATTTTTAAACTTGCCAACACCAACACCAAAAAAAGGCGAAATTCGTCGATCTGACCATGGCTCCGACAACACATTCAAGTGCCAAAAATCGGTGCCAGAAAACACCCCTTGCACTTGCCCCAAAGTCGCCTCGAGACTGAGCGTGTCTGATACACGATAACTAGTCCAAATTTTTAGCATTGGTTCGGATTTAAATTGTCCCCAAGCAGCGCCAAGCTGCAAGCGACGATTCAAATAGTCGTCCAATAAAATATCGCGAAACGATTTTTTATCGCCAGCGGCAGTCAATGTAGTTTCAAGCTGGCGGCGTTGTACCCAACCGATCTTACCGTCGTCTGTACGAACTTTGTACCAGTCTGTATGGCGCAGCTCGATAGCGATCCATTGTTCGCGTGGCACCACAAAAAACACGGGGAAGCCGCGACCGGGCCCAGTGTGCAATTCAATGTAAGGGTCGGTAATTTGTACTTGATCAGCAGGCCGAGCGCTCGCAACCAAGGGCGCTGCTGGGCTCACCGGCGCATCCGCGGCAACAACCGAAAAGGCGAAACCAAGTAAAAATAATGCCGCAACGAAAAATCGCAATTTTTTGATTATTATTGTGTATTGCATGCGCCAACTTTCGGATCTGCAGGAGTGAATAGGCTATTGCTTGCGGTACTAAATTCATCTTGGCCAGCAGGAGCTGGGCGACTGATCCAATAGCGTATGAGCTTCGCATTAGGATCGTCTTCGTTTGCAAAAATCAATCCACCGCCGTGCAATACGCCACGCACAAGAGGCTTATTCAATAAGCGACTCTGCGCGGTGGAACCGATCACGACAGCCGCTTGAGCGGAATAAAAATTCTTGTACATATCAGTATTACGAATGACAGCGGGCGTATTCGCGGGATCACTTAAATCAACTTGCTGCGCATTGGGTAAAACGCGAAACGCCCCACCTGTCCCCGTCGTGGAATCATGGCAACCAGCGCCTGCGCAGCTATTGGTCGACGTGGTGCTACCAATTTGAACCTGAAGCTGGGCCAAGAAAATGGGATTAATACATTTTTGGTAGTAAGCAAACGACAAAGCCCGACCACCTACCACGGCTGGGTTACTGACATTTGGCGGATTGCTAAACGGGTCAGA
>CAYPNW010000068.1:0-7451 GCA_964411965.1 uncultured Burkholderiaceae bacterium | reverse complement strand
TCTAAAATCAATGGTTGGCTGGCATCGCAAATTTTGAGACATCTTCATCTTTTCATTACCCCTTACAGCCTTTAGCGATCCAGTTTGAAATCTTCAAATAATCCGCGCTTCCAGCAGGAAGAACGGGAACCGGATTGGGCACGGGAGGGTTACCCACCACAGCACCTTGCGGATGTGGCGCGGTCGAAGGACGCTTCAGTAGTGCATTGGACGCCGGCTGGCAAGTATCTGAGATCAAAGATAATGTGACGTTGTAATCACCGTCAGGGTCACCCGTCAACACGAAACGATTGTTACGGAATGAAGTGCCAGTTGGTTTGCCCGTTGCAGTACTTCCGACAGCCTGATGGCAACCCGCACCACAGCTCGCTTTAAATATAGGGAATACTTCCGCCTCAAAGGTCGCTTGACTTAAACCATTTACTTGACGCACCCCATTCTTCGCATCAAATGGGTCGTTGTAATACTTACCGCCTAGATCGATCCATTCCGCGATCAATCGACGCTCTGCACGGTTCAATATTTTTGCATGATCCGGTGCTGTCGCAGGTGGTGCTGGATGTGCCGTTCTTGTTCCACTACCCGCCATCAAGTTTTGCCCCCACAGAATTTCAACCAGCCGACTCTTACGTGCCAAGCCTAATGCTTCGCCTTCACTGGCACTGGTATCAACAAGGGCGGGACCACGTTCAATCACTACAACGCCGTCTTCAATCCGGGTCTTTGCTTGCCCGGTGACTGGGTCGATGACGGGATCACCAAGCAGCAATTCGTCATACGAAATCAAACGCCCTGTGCCACCTGTGGTTGCGCGTAAATCCAATTTCGCGGTGTCTGCATGGCAGCTCACACAGGTATTCGCGCCGCGGTCACGTGTCCATATCGGCTGGATATGCTCAGGGTAATTGACAATGCCATTCGATGGCACAGCGGTTGCCAAATCATCGGCAGGGTTCGTGTTCCCCGTATACCGTATCGACAACGCTGTACGAGGTGTGACGCCTGCCTTACTGGTGTCAGCCCAAACGTCCTTGTAGGTCATGTCATTTGCTAGTTTGAGCGCATTTGGATCCAGCCTTGTGCGTGTGGCCGCCATCGTTTCACCGGCCAGATGGGCGTTAGCCATGGCGGGTATCAATGCTGCTGGCAAGGTATTTACCACCACGCCAGAGTTAATCGCGGCACCTCGTCGTGGGCTGTGACAACCGTCACAAGTGCGGCGCTCGCCAGGGCGCACTTGTATCCAATTTGTATGCGTCTGGAAGGCGCGTCCTTCGGCATCGACCACGGCGACTGCAATCGGCGTATCGGCAGGTACTTGCAAGCGGAAGGAACCATCTGGTTCGATAGGCGCGTAACCCAAAATTTGCTGCATTTCAAATTCTGTTTCGCCAATCGCGCCACGCAGACCTGTCATCCCTGAAGGTGGTGCAACGGCACGCACGGCACGCACGAAACGCGCGGGGGCGCAGCCATAGGCAGTGTCAGCCGGATCTTTGATGCGTATTAAATCAGCCACTTGTGAACGAGTATCCAAGGCATCGGTAGGCTTCGTGGTGACAATCCCTGTTGTGCACCCCGCGGGTAAATCAGTTGGCGCTAAAACACCATTGCTCATACGTCCCAGACCGTCCGTGTCATAGACGCTACGCACCTCGAGCAAACCAAGGTTTTGCCCAGCAAGGGTTGGATCTAAAACGGCTGGTGGCGTGATGTTGGGTTCGGTACGCGGCTGTAGAGCGACAGGATGGGTGTACATAAACCCTTTTGGCGGTGCGGCCACAATCAGAAATGTTTGCTTATTCGGATCAAACATATAAACGGCGTAGGACGGTCTTACTTTGTCCTGCAATTCGTCGGCCGCTTCGTCGGCGACCAAGCGATTGTCGTCTCCCAAACGTTTTAGTTCGTCTGCTGTTAACGTGGCGCAAGACACAACCACCTCTTTACGAAGAACTTCGCATGGCGTGAAACTCAACAAAACACGATCGGTGCCATCCCACAACGGATACGGCGTCGTGATGCGACCAAACTGCGACAAACCGCCACCAATATTTAGTTCCTGCTGTGTGATTTGCTTTTGACCACCCTGCGCAGGTATCGCAGGAGTTGCTGGCGTATTTTGTTCCGAGTAATTCGCCACATCAATCATGACCAAACCGCCCCCCTCATGGGTGCGCGACAAGGGCATTAAATCTGAGGTTAAAAAGCCGGCGAATTTACCCTTGGGGTCCATATCACGGGGATGTAAAAAACTGTTTCCGGGGCTATGTGACCCGTACAAGACGAACAAATCAGTACCATCGGTACGTGTTCGGAAAATTTTGAAATGGTTACGCCCGCCCACATGATCCCAGCGCGAAAACATGATATCGCCGTTGGGGCGCACAACCGGGCTGCGGTCATGGCTTTGGTTTACCGAAATTTGCGTGATCGCTTTGCCGCTTGCGTCCATCGTATGCAAGTTGAATACCCGCTCACGCTCGTATTCATCGAGGGCAAAGTAGGTTTGACCTAGTGCTTGATTAACACTTGATGTTCCCTGCCGATTAGAGGTAAACACGAATCCGCGGTCTGCGGGCAAGTAGCTAGGATCAACGTCATCCGCATCATTGGAATTGGTTAAACGCCTAAATTTGCCGCCAGTGAACCCGCCGGTCGTCATATCGTATTCCCAAATATTCCATCGCCCCGTGCAAGCAGGTGCGCCATCAATAGTGGAAGTATTCGACGTTGGGCAACGCATAGAAAAAACAATCTTCTTACCGTCGTATGACACGTCAGGGTTCGACGCATCACCTTTGCCTTGCGTGAACTGCGCGGTAATGTTGTGTTCAACAGCACTTGGCGAAGATTTTTCGCGAATCATTAAGTCGCCACCAGGCGCAGTTGGAGCGCCATTGGTTGGATTGGCGTTAATGGTATTGGCGCGCATGGCGTAAGCAATCGGCACGTCGCCGGACACCACAACCGCTGCCGCTTCGCTGGTACTTCCGCTTTGCCCGCAGCCATAAAGTGTTGCTACTAGCCCGAGAATGGCGCAACTTGCGCCGAGTTTAATTGCAGTTTTCATTATTGACTCCTATTACACGGTTGCCAAAACTGGCTCGGCGGCTTGCTGTTTTGCTGGATCAAAGTCGAGTAAATTACTTGAGTAGTGCAGCCCGCCATCTGCATCAACCACCACAGCATCAGCACCGACGAAAGAAGCCACGAGTTTCATGCCACGCTCCACACCCATGACAAAAACGCTTTTCGAAAGTGCTTCCGTAGTCAAACCATCATCAGCCAGGATCGTTACGCTGCGAATCGCATCGGGTGATCTACCTGTGCTCGGATCAATCAAATGGTGGAAGCGTGCTCCACCCGCCAAAAAGTAACGCTCGTAGTCGCCAGAAGTTGAAATGGATACGTCTTCCAGTGGCAGCACTGCCACGACACCAGCTTCGCTTCGTGGGTCGCGCACGCCTATCATCCATGGCCGCCCACACCGATCACCCATCACGCGACTATCGCCACCAGCGCTAATATTGGCGTGCTCGATACCGTGTTCACGGAGAATTTTTGCCGCGTTATCGACCGCATGCCCTTTCGCAAATCCACCAAGATCAATGCATGCCTCTGGATGTTCGAAACGCACCGTTTGCTGCGCTTCATCAAGAACAATTCTTTGGTAGCCCACCGCTGCGCGCGCTTTCTCTAACTCTGCGGCAGTGGGACGGATTTTCTTGCGATAGTCATACAGGCGCCCAACCGCCGCATAACTAATATCGAACGCCCCACTTGAGCGCTGCGCAAAATAGGCGGCACGTTGCAGGAGCAGGAACATTTCTTGGGAGACCGATACAGCTGCCTTCCCCGCATTGCGGTTGATGAGAGTTAGTTCGGAGTCCAGTTTATGTGGACTCATAAGGCGGTCAATGCGATGCATTTCGCCCATCACTGCAGCTATTGCGCGCTCGCCACTTGACTTATCCTTGCACCAAAGTTCCACGCTGATAGCGGTGCCCATAATTGCTTCTTCACGCGTTAGCCAACCACCATCAACGCTAGGTTTAAATGAACTCGAATGAAAACGACGAGTGAAGGATTCGCGTGAAATGCCGAACATAGTGAAAAAATCTTTGATAAGTTTGTGAGTGCAATAGCTTCATAAAGGAAATTAGATTTCCAAGGTTTAACGTTTCACAGGATAAACACGCGAACCTGAAATGGCCTCATAGGGTTACAAAGACTTACAAATTCTCGTCTGATTTTTGACACGCTTTTGTCCCAAAATAAAGCAAGGCAATACTTTAAGTCACGCTTTCTCTTTCATTTTGGATAAAAAAAAGCGCCTTAATTGAGGCGCTTTCAAAAATAACTTTTTAACTATTTTTCATTCTACGTTTTCTGCTTTATCAAGATCGTTCTCCAATAATGTTTGAAGTTCGAAATCAACAAAAACTAATAGATTGAGCATGTAAGACATATTGTAAGGCTTCAAGTAAATCCTAACTATTTTGTAACATTGCGTGGCGCAAGCTAAGAACAGGCAAGCACCAACTCAATTGTTAATTCTCCGAATTTAATTGGTCACGGTTTCGTTTAACCGCCTTGTAGTCGAATTGCCGTCGAAGTTTTTACTCACCAAATTCGCCAGTAAAATATTCACTAAAGAACTGCCACCATCAGCACCAGCGCCACCTGCCATAATCTGTGGCACAAGCGGTATTTTCGCCTCTGCCAACGCGCGCCCCACTTCGATTAAGGCGTAGTTGCTTTGTCCAACCGCTGTGGTTTTGCATTGTATGACTTCGGCTTCGGCTGAACCCACTGCTAATGTGTTCTCTGCTTTGGCTTTACCAACGACACTAAACACGTGCGCGTCGGCCCGCGCGTTCACCACCTTCGCTTTGGCATCACCCTCAGCATTTAAGACACGTGCATTTTTATCGCCCTCCGCTTTTTTCACCATCGCGTTCGCAGCGAATTCAGAAATTTCCACTTCACGTTCAGCCGCCACGACTTTCGATTGTGTATCCGCAATCGCCTGCGCTTGCGCTAACTCTTTACGAGCGACCTGCGCCAGTTGTTGTGTCTTGAAGGTCACTTGTTCTTGCTCTGCGATCTTTCTGTCCGTCAGTGTTTTCATTAAAGCGGCTGGCGGGGCAATGTCGCCGATTAAGGTATCCACCGCCACTACATTGTATTCACGTAAAGCTTCGGCAATGCGAGATTTCGCATCCGCTTGCAGCTGTGCGCGCCCTTTTAAAAAATCGATGACATCAGAACCTTGCGCAGTATTACGGAAGTAATTGCCGATCGTTGGCTCTAACACTTGCGTTACCAAATTTGCGACGTTACCAAAAAGGGCGATCACTTTCTGTGCATCGATGCGAGGAATATGAATAATCTGCGACACATCCAAATTAAAGGTGAAAGCGTCGGAACTACGCACAGTAGTCGTCGATAGATTTTTATCTAAATTATGTGCTTCCGTTTTATGTCATACCCACGTTTTGAACATCGTTCATTCCTTTTTCCTTTTCTGAGAAAAATAGGCTTCGCATCATCAAGCAAACACCGTATTTTTCTTCCTCTTGCAGGTGTTTTTTCAATGCTGTTTGCGGCCTGTTACGCAAGACATCAATGCCACGAAAGCACGCTGAAGCAGCGCTCCGCAACGAGAAGACCTCTTGCCGTGAGAGTGCCGAACAGTGAGTTGAGTGTAGTTTTTGCACTGCTTTTAACAACGGCAAATGGCATGCAGTTTTACCATTGCCCAACTTCTTCGAATATTCATTGCCGCGTCCGTAATCATCAAAAGCATCGCCGCATCAATGCAGAAACGGCTGACGCACCAACAAAGACGCACACCGCAGTTTGTTCACCAAAGAGATTCTTCTCCCAAACTCACTGTATAAAAAATAGTTCTTGAATAACGAAATTTACTGTATTAATATATCAATACAGTAAATTTAAAAAGCCCCAAAATGAGCAGTAAACGAGACTTACCACCTGACATTTTTCACATTGCCACCGGCAGTAGTGAGCCCATTTATCGACAAATGGTAGAGCAGCTACGTCGCCAAATTTTAGGTGGGCAAATTCATGCAGGCGATGGTATGCCCTCGGTGCGCGATGTTGCAACCGCGCTGGGAATTAATCCGATGACGGTGTCAAAAGCGTATAGCTTGCTTGAAGCAGACGGCTGGTTAGAGCGTCGTCGCGGCATGGGTATGATCATTGCCCAGCGCGAATCAGCCTTCGATCAAACGGCATCACGCTTGGAGCTATTACGTCCTAGCTTAGAACGAGTCGCGGTGGAATCGCAACAATTGAAATTGCCTCCAAAAGATGTCTTGAGCATGTTCGGCAAAATTCTCAAAGGAGACCCATAAGGGGCGCCATAAGACGACTCATAAGGCGATCCATAGTGCAGTTTTTTCTTTTCTAAAAATTTTTCCACGCTTTTACCCCAATCTATTTTTTTGTTTGGACCTCAACCATGAAACCACGTCACACAACATTGTTAAAAATAATCGCAATCGGCTTCTTCTCCGCATTCTGCTCAATTTCTGTTGCTGAAACGGATGTAAAAAATAATACGGCAAACACAACGCAGGCCACAGAAGCGGCGACGCGAGGCTTGTTATTTGAAATCAAGTCAGGCGACAAAACCGCCTATTTGTTTGGTTCCATCCATATCGCCAAGCCAGATTTCTACCCCATGTCACCGAAAGTTGAGGCCGCCTATAAAGCAGCCGATACGGTGATGGTTGAAGCTGACACAACCGATGTCCAAGCCATGCAAGCGATGCTGCCAAAATTAATGTATGCCGCGCCTGATAAATTGCAGAATCACTTGACTCCAGCAACATGGACTGAATTCCAAAGCTTGTTTGGCCCTGCGGCTGAACAATTGCAAAACTTGAAGCCATTCCTCGTTTTATCTGCCATCACCATCCAAGTCGCCGCACAACTCGGCTATAGCCCGGAGCAAGGTATCGACTTGCACTTCATAAAACGAAGCAAAGAAGATAAAAAAACTTTACTTGAGTTAGAGAGCCTGACATTTCAAGCAAATATCATGGGTAGCCTTTCTGACGAAGAAGGCAATTCGTTAATTGCTTCGTTGGTTGATAGCATTAAAAAAAGAGAGATTGTGAGCGAGCTCAATAGCCTCGTCGATGCTTGGAAAGCCGCCGATGCAGAGGCGATAGCCAAGCTGTTTATCGAATCTGGCAACAAAGATGCCGGGTCAAAGCGCATCACAAAAATGCTGCTCGATGACCGCAACGAAGGGATGGCAAACAAAATTAATCAAACGATGGCGAGCGGAAAAAAGCTCTTCGTGGTAGTTGGCGCAGGGCATTTGGCGGGTGAAAAAAGCGTGATCGACCTCTTGAAAAAGCAAGGTTTAGAAGTCAAACAAATTCGCTGATCGTCACACCCATTTTATCTAAAAC
>CAYPNW010000067.1:8402-11415 GCA_964411965.1 uncultured Burkholderiaceae bacterium | reverse complement strand
CTATCAATATTCTTTTCCATGCCAGCGGAACAAGTCCTGATGCGTGGTTCAACGCGCTACAAGCCGCTTGGGATGTGGCGGGATTAGACGTTAATCTGCGTGTTTGGCAAGAGGGTGATACCGATCCCGCAGACTACGCTTTAGTGTGGAAGCCACCCGCGGCAATGCTGGCTCAGCGTGAAGATTTAAAAGCGATCTTTATCTTGGGCGCTGGCGTCGATGCGCTGTTGCAACTAGGTGATGCCTTGCCCAATTCGGTTCCTTTGATACGACTCGACGATGCGGGCATGGGCGTGCAGATGGCGGAGTATGTGACGCAAGCCGTTTTGCGTTACTTCCGTCGTCTGGACGAATATGCACAACATCAAGCCCAAACACGCTGGCAGGTTTTACGACCTCATAAAAAGGCTGATTTTAGTGTGGGCGTGATGGGCGCTGGCGTACTTGGTCAGTGCATATTGGACGCCTTACGTCCTTTCGAATTTTCATTAAATTGCTGGAGCCGTCAGTCTAAAAATCTTGCCAACGTGCGCAGTTTTGCGGGTGATGAAGGCTTGGACGACTTTCTACGTGCGTCGCGCGTGATAGTCTTAATCCTGCCGCTGACGCAGGAAACCACCAACCTACTGGACTATCGGCGTTTGTGTTTATTGCCAAGCGGTGCGTACGTGATTAATGTGGCACGTGGTGCGCACATCGTTGATGAAGACCTGTTGGCATTAGTACGTTCTGGTCATATCGCTGGCGCCACATTGGATGTGTTTCGGGAAGAACCTCTACCCAGTTCGCATCCTTTTTGGGATGAAAATAAAATTCGCATTACGCCGCATATCTCTGCACTCACCATGCGAGAGGAAAGTGCACAGCAAATTGCTGGCAAAATTCGGGCGATAGAAAACGGCGCAGATCCGCAAAAAATAGTCGGGTTGGTCGATAAAACGAAAGGGTATTGAGATGAACGCTGTGACAAGCAATGCAATGCATAACGGCTTACCCAAGCGCGTCAAAATCGTTGAAGTCGGTCCGCGCGATGGCTTACAAAACGAGAAAGAAATTATCTCGCCCGATGTCAAAATTCAACTCGTTGATCGCCTGACGAAAGCTGGTTTCTCCAATATCGAAGCTGCCTCATTTGTATCTCCTAAGTGGGTGCCTCAAATGGCCAGTTCGGTTGAGGTGATGGCAGGAATTCAGCGCAAGTCAGGTGTGATTTATTCAGCACTGACGCCGAATCTCAAGGGGTTCGAGGCGGCGTTGACTGCTGGTGCCGATGAAGTCGTTATTTTTAGTGCGGCCTCCGAGGCATTCGCGCAAAAAAATATCAATTGCAGCATTGCAGAATCGATTGCACGTTTCCGTGATGTCGCCAGCGCGGCAAAACAGCACAAGATACGCCTGCGCGGCAGCATCAGTTGTTCCTTTGGTTGCCCGTATCAAGGTGAAGTGCCCGCCCAAGATGTAGCAGCCGTGGTGCGGCAGTTACGCGATCTTGGTTGTGATGAGATCGATATTGCAGACACCATCGGGGTAGGCACAGCGCGTCAAGTACAAAATGTGATGCAACTCGTCGCACAGGATTTTCCCCTTGCCCATCTTTCGGGTCATTTTCATGACACCTATGGCCAAGCACTTGCCAACATTTACGCCAGTCTTGAAGTCGGCATAGCGATTTTTCATTCATCCGTCGCTGGCTTAGGTGGTTGCCCGTATGCCAAGGGTGCAACGGGCAATGTCGCCACTGAGGATGTGCTGTTTATGTTGCAGGGTCTGGGCATCGAAACGGGCATCGACTTGGATGCTGTTGTGGACGCTGGGCAATTTATTTCTGCCCACTTAGGACGTAAAGCAGTGAGCCGGGCGGGCAACGCTATTACTGCAAAAAGAGTGAATTAAAAGAGATGCTCGTAAGTATTGCAGACGACTTCTTCATAAATTTCAAACGGTAAATTTAAAATACGATTACCGCTTCAAAACTTCCCACCGCGATTTTATTCGTCGTTAAAATGCGCCTACCTTCAATCGGCTAAAACCAAGTTCGATTTTGGAGGCAGGTACTTCTAACGACACTCTTTCGGGGAATAAATCATGGCGATGGATGTAATTGATTATCAAATTTTTGGCGATGACATGCAGTTCGTTGAGGTCGAGCTTGACCCCGGCGAAGCTGTTGTAGGCGAGGCAGGTGCCATGTTTTACATGGAAAATGACATACAAATGGAAACCTTGTTTGGCGATGGCTCAGCCTCTCAAACGGGTGTCATGGGTAAGTTGATGGGCGCAGGCAAACGCTTATTAACCGGTGAATCTTTGTTTACGACCGCATTTTCCAATACTGGGCGAATGAAACGTAAAGTCGCGTTTGGTGCCGCCTTCCCGGGCAAGATTCTTCCTATGCACCTTGGCAGCATGGGTGGCAAGTTGTTGTGTCAAAAGGATGCGTTTTTATGCGCGGCGAAAGGCGTTTCGCTCGGCATTTCCTTTCAAAAGAAATTAGGCGCAGGCTTTTTTGGTGGTGAAGGGTTTATCCTGCAAAAACTCGAAGGCGATGGTCTAGCCTTTGTGCATGCAGGCGGTGCAATTATTGAAAAAACCTTGCAGCCAGGTGAAACCTTACGGGTTGATACAGGCTGCGTCGTGGCCTTCACCAGTGATGTTGATTTTGATATTCAATATGTGGGCAATATTAAGACCGCTCTGTTTGGTGGCGAAGGTTTATTTTTTGCAACCGTACGTGGGCCGGGCAAGGTTTGGTTGCAGTCCTTACCCTTGGCGCGGCTTGCCAATCGCATCGTGGGAGCGTCAAAAGTGGGTGGTAGCCAAGGTGGTGAACAGGGCTCGGTTTTAGGTGGCTTGGGAAATCTATTTGAAAAAAATTAGAGTCACCAGACGACCCAAGAACCGGTGCAAGGTATTGGCGTCGCAAGATTTCCACACGGATGCTTGATTAGACGAAGCAATCTAAATCCTGTGGGCGATTGTGGCGCGCTTCAAATAAGGCTGCACTTCACCAAGC
>CAYPNW010000067.1:3092-8302 GCA_964411965.1 uncultured Burkholderiaceae bacterium | reverse complement strand
ACCTGAGAAAACTGCGTGTTTTGCTCAGAAAGTGCATTTGCTCTCAAAGATTCATTGGCGATTTGGATTGCTTGGGCTTTGTTCATGTGCGTCTTTTTTCCGTCCGTAATGCTGCACTGTGCTGGTGACGAGGCCGAACGTCAAGCCTTGATTTTTATTGCATTGCAGTAAATTTTAATCGTCATTTTGTGCTTTTTTTTGGTGCATTTTGTTGTGTGCTGGTGAACGAAATAGACTTAATGACAGCTATTTTTGGACGAGAGTTCGTCCTATACTCATTGTCACGTTGTCACAATTTTCAGCGCCAATCGGTGTCTGATTGTTTAGCTCGGCGGGGCTACTAAAAAAATGCGTCATGCAAACTTTTTCATAGACGCACACACTCAGGAGAGATTTACTATGCAGGCACTTTTAGGTTCACCTTCTCGTAAAACCATCGCAACTCTCGTTTTTCTTGTCTATGCGGGCAGCACTTACGCGGCAAGTAGCACTACTGAAAATGTCACTGTGTTTACCAATACCAAAGCGGGATCACCGCAGGAAGTTTTACGCGCACATGCGGAAAAATTTTCCTTGCCCGCGTCGCTGAATAATCTCGTGCTGGTGCGCACGCAAGAATCTTTGTTAGGCACGCACTACCATTATCAGCAAATGCTGCGCGGCTTAAAAGTTGACCGTGCTGAAATCGTTGTGTCGATCGGTAAAAACGGCGAATTGCTGAAAATTTTTAATGAAACCAAACCCGTCTCTGATAAAGCCGATGCCAATGCAGTGAATCAGCTTTATGTGCAAAGCCAAATGGGTAAAGACCGTGCCTTAGATATTGCATGGGCAAACATGAAAGTACAGCATCCTCTAGTGAATGAGCCCAGCACGGAATTAGTTTGGGTCGCCAATAGTGATGGTTTCCAATTGGCGCACAAAGTACAAATCGCTGCGCAGATGCCAACGGGTGGCTTCGTGCAATACATCAATGCGCAAAGCGGTGCCTTGCTGGACTCGCACTCCACATCCTTTCCGCGTGTAAAAGGTGAAGAACGCAGCATTGCCGCGCGTTCTGCCCTGACTGGCCCAACTTTAGATCGCCTAAGTGCCACTGCCGCAATGAGCACACTCGCCGCAGCGCAAGGGAAATCGACTGGTGCAACGATCGCCGCGCAGGGCGTGACGACCGCCGTTGCTGCAGTTGCCTCGGGTATTAATGGCAGTGGTTTGGCATTTGATCCTGATCCACGCACAGCAATCAATTCGGATGCCTTGACAGATACGTCCGCTGCCACGGCGTTCGATGCTGCGTATTCCACCAAAACCTTGCGCGATTTGACAGTCACGGCTGGCGTCTACAAGTTATCGGGTCCGTACGTCAACATCACCAATATCGAAGCACCAAATACAGCACCCAGCACGACCACCAATGGTGTCTGGACAGCGAAGCGGGGCAATAATGCATTTGACGACACCAACGTGTATTTCCATATCGATCAAAACCAACGCTACATCCAATCTTTAGGTTTTACGGGCACCAAGTCGATTATCAATCGCCCTTTTAATGTCGATACAGATGGCGTGAATGGCGACGACAATTCACATTACAGCGGTGGCGCCAGTGATTACCTTGCGTTTGGCCATGGCTGCGTGAATGACAGTGAAGATGCTGACGTGATCTTGCATGAATATGGTCATGGCATACAAGCGAACATTAATTCGAGCTGGAGTGGTGGCGATACAGGTGCGATGGGCGAAGGCTTTGGCGATTATTGGGCGGCATCGTATTCCTACAGCACCCCAAATGGCAAAACTTATCACCCCGAGTGGGCATTTAGCTGGGATGGACATGGTGCGTGCTGGGCAGGTCGTTTGCTTAATCGCACCAATACCAAGTACAACAGTGCCAAGACCTATGCTGCGCATCAGTCGGTAACGGAAGGCGGTATTACCTTCCAATCTGACGAGTTATGGTCAGCGCCTTTGTATACCTCGATGGTGAATTTGATTGCAGCCGGCAAGCCACGTGCGAATATCGACAAAATCATTCTCGAAGCGCACTTTGGTTTAGGCGCGAACATCAAAATGCCAGCCATGGCAACGGCAATCGTGAACGCCGCGAAGAACTTATTTCCAACCGACACAACGTACGCAACCACGTTTACGAATGCTTTCGTGGCGCAAAACATTCTGACGACCACGACGCCGCCTACGGTGATCAATGAAACAGAAAGCAACAACACCACGGCCACGGCGAATGCAATTGCCGTGAGCAACACGACAGTAAATGGCACGATGTCGGCAAAGACCGATGTGGATTACTTCCGTGTCAGTATTCCCACGGGGAAGACGCTGACGGTGAAACTTACACCCAACTCCACTTCAGACTATGACCTAGAGTTGTATAGCAGCACGGGCACCAAGCTGACCTCAAGTACGGCCGGCACGGGCGCAGTGGACACCGTCACCAACGCCAATACTGGTACAACAAGTAAAACCGTGTATGCCAAAGTAATTTATTACGCTGGCGGTACAGGTGCCACGAGCGGTAAATATACGGCAGCATTTACTTGGTAAGTGAGATCTATCTAGGGAAGCTCTGATTAAGTGTAACGAGCGGCCAAAGTTTGAATCGAGAAGCGCACCTGTACGACTGTACAGCGAGCATCGCAGATTCAAAATTTGGCCGCGCAGTAACTTAATCAGAGCTTCCCTAGTAAGCACCTTGTAAAAGCCCATCTTCGGATGGGCTTTTTTATTCGGCTCTGTGGCTCGGTGGGCATCAGCCCAAGGCTGTGGAGTGTGCGAAAGAAAGAATTTGTTTGGTAAATGGTTTTTCTCTGCGCTCTTTACGTCTTTGCGGTGAGCTTGGATTTTTCCGACGCCGTGCATATTTTCCCAAGCGGCTAGACAAAAGAGTAAACTAGGTCCCTTATCTAGTCGCATCCTGCGACGCGAGCATCTCTGCGAGCCTCATCATGCCAGAAGCACACTCTGCCGTAACACCCCAGAACACTACATTTATCGACCTAAAGCTGAGTGAGCCATTGATTCGGGCACTTCACGATGTCGGTTACGAGTCGCCTTCGCCTATTCAGGCGGCAACCATTCCCATCCTGTTGAGTAACCGTGACGTCTTAGGTCAAGCGCAAACGGGCACGGGAAAAACCGCGGCCTTTGCCCTGCCGATTTTGTCGCGCATCGATCTGCGGCAAACCACGCCACAAGCTTTGGTGCTGGCACCGACGCGCGAATTGGCGATACAAGTCGCTGAAGCCTTTCAAACCTACGCCAAGCATATTCCCGGTTTTAACGTCTTACCCATCTACGGTGGGCAAAGTTATGGCCCGCAATTGTCTGCATTGCGCCGCGGTGTGCATGTCGTGGTGGGCACGCCAGGTCGGGTAATCGACCATTTGGACAAAGGCTCGCTGGATTTGTCCAAACTCAAAACGCTGGTGTTAGATGAAGCAGATGAAATGCTGCGCATGGGCTTCATTGATGATGTTGAACGCATTCTGCAAGAAACCCCAGAGACGCGTCAAACAGCCTTGTTCTCGGCCACGATGCCGTCAGCAATTAAACGCATCGCGCAAACCTATTTGAACAAACCAGCCGAAATTACGGTGGCCGCCAAAACTGGTACAGCGGACAATATTCGCCAACGTTATTGGTTGGTGAGCGGCATGCATAAGCTCGATGCCTTGACGCGCATACTCGAAGCAGAGACCTTTGACGGCATGATTATTTTTGCCCGTACCAAGCTCGGCACAGAAGAATTGGCAGGCAAATTGGCAGCACGTGGTTTCTCGGTTGCCGCGATTAATGGTGATATTCAACAGCAACAACGCGAGCGCACGATTCAGCAATTGAAGGATGGGAAGATCGATATTCTGGTAGCGACCGACGTCGCTGCGCGCGGGCTTGATGTAGAACGTATCAGTCATGTAGTGAATTACGATGTACCGCATGACCCAGAAAGCTATACCCATCGAATTGGCCGCACAGGCCGTGCTGGGCGCAGCGGTGAGGCGATTTTGTTTATTACGCCACGTGAAAAAAATCTGCTTAAAGCCATCGAACGTGCCACGCGCCAACCCGTTTCACCGTTGGAATTACCCACGATACAAGCCGTGAACGACGTGCGTATCGCTCGTTTTAAAGAACAAATTAGTGCGACCTTGGCGCAAGGCGAGTTGGATCAATTTTTACGGTTGGTTGAAGACTACGAACGTGAACACAATGTACCAGCGTTTGAGATCGCTGCTGCCTTGGCGAAAATGGCACGTGGTGATGAACCTCTGCTGCTGGATAAAAATAAACGCGAAACAAAAACCGATGACACCTGGCGCGATGAAAAAAGCGCACGACCAGATCGTTCGCCACGCGCCGAGCGCGGTGAACGATTCGGACAAAAGGAGGACCGCGAAGTACGCGGCCCCCGCCGCGAACATAGTCCCCGCACCAGCGAACCGGGCATGAAAACATTTCGCATTGCAGTCGGGCACGAACACGGCGTCAAGCCGGGGAATATCGTTGGGGCGATAGCAAATGAAGCGAATATCGAATCCAAGTTTATCGGGCGCATTGATATTTACGACGATTACACCGTACTTGACCTGCCGGAAGACTTACCGAAAGAAATGCTCACGCATTTGAAAGGCGTGCGCGTTGCAGGACAAGCCTTGAACATCACGGCGGAGAAGGCGGGCGGTGCGAGTTCAAGCGAGGTGGTAAAAACTCCCGCGCCACGCAAGAGCGAGAGCAGCAGTGCTGCCAAGCGCAGCGATGTGCCCGCTAAAGAATCTGTTAGCAGCGCGAGCAAGTTAAGCAAGGTAGTGGAACGTGCCGCCAGCATGGCTTTTGCAGAGGAACCAGTAGCAAAGCCAAGTAAAAAGGCAGCCGATGGGAAAGATAAAAAAGCCAAAGTGAGCTTGCCGATGGAAACCTACCGCATAGAAGTTGGGCGCGATCACGCTGTCACGCCTAGCAATATTGTTGGTGCCATCGCAAATGAGGCGGGCATGGAAGCAAAACACATCGGCCGCATCGATATTTTTGATAATTACAGCACCTTAGATTTGCCAGTCGGCATGCCGAAAGACATTTTGCTGCACTTAAAAAATGTTTGGGTTGCGAATCGCAAGCTCGATATCAGCGCGCTCCCTGGTCATGTTCACACACCCACTGCAACAAGTCCGAGCGGCACCGCGTCGGGCAATAAA
>CAYPNW010000067.1:0-2992 GCA_964411965.1 uncultured Burkholderiaceae bacterium | reverse complement strand
GTTGATTCGGGAAATTGGCTCGTTTCCTGTCGGAAATTTTTACACTTACTTACATTCACTTACACATTTTTTTCCTAAGAGCATGTTTTTAATCAGAAATTTTTCGTTGGCACAAACATTGCTTGTATTGGGTAGTAGCAATATTTAATTAAACTAAAAAAGAAAGTTCAACATGAAATTTTTACGCCGCCTCGCTCTGACTGCCGTCACATTAGTACTTGCTGCTTCTGCACACGCAACTAGCATTTCTTATGTCACAGGCAACAATCCATGGGGCAATACAACCAATGACACAGCGCTGAATACCGCGTTTGGCGCCGGTAATTGGAACAAATATACAAGCTTCACATTAGCGGCATTGACTGGTGCTGATTTCGTTTTCATCGACGGTAGCGATAGCAATGCAGGCGTGTTTGCTTCATTCGTCGCAGCGAATACAGCTGCGTTGGAGAGCTATGTCAGTGGCGGTGGTCGCTTGTTCTTGAATGATGCGCCTAACACTGGCCCAGCAACTGCATCTTTAGGATTCGGCGTGACTGCAAACTGGAATGGTTATGCCAACGCTAGTTCTACTGCTACCGTAACGGCGGCGGGTGTTGCTGCTGGTTTGACTGCAGGCGGCATCACTACTTCCTACAATGGTAGTTATTTCTCACACGCATCAGTCAGCGGTGCTGGTTTGAGTAATTTGATCAGCGGTACTGGTGGTATTATTTTTGGTGCACGTCAGTACGGTAGCGGTTTTGTTGCGTTCGGTGGCCAAACAACGACAAACTTTCACACACCATCTGCCGACGCACAGCGTTTGTTAGTGAACCAATTGTTGTATGTTAAAAATGCGGTCACAGTACCAGAACCAGCATCATTAGCATTGCTCGGCTTGGGTATGTTAGGTTTTGCAGCAGCCCGTCGTCGCAAGCAAAAATAATTTGCGAAGTTGATTCGACCAGCAAGTCAAAAAAAAGCCGCTCTTGAGCGGCTTTTTTATTGGCTACTGCCCAACGATTATGTTGCGCGGTTTCAAGCTTGTGTTCGAGACCTCTGCATAACTTACTGCGTGGCCGAATTTTGGTTCTGTGACTCCGGATACCGTGCTCGCTGACCAGTCGACCAGGTGCGCTTTTCGAACCAGAATTCGACCGCTCGCTACTTTGTGCAGAGGTCTCTTTTCTAAGCAGCAGGTAATGCTCGTTCAATAATCGCAACCTGCACCTCGACTGCAATTCGGGAATCCATGCTGCCGAAAACTCGTTCGGTTCCTGCTTTAAGTCGACTAGCAATGAATGCATTCGCCAACACAGGCGGCGCGTGTCGGCACATCAGTAAGGCTTGCAGCGCTAACACCAAGGATTGCGCAAAACATCGGGCGCCGTTTTCTTGCTGGTTTGCAGAGAGCGATAAGAATTCACGTAGATCATCAGTACCGGCCTGCACGTCAGGATTTGACGAATCCTGTAATTCCTTGAGCAGTAAGTGCATACCTTCTGGGTCGCGTGCTATGGCGCGCAAAACATCCAGACACATAACATTGCCTGAGCCCTCCCAAATCGAATTTACTGGCGCTTCGCGATAAAGGCGCGCCATTGGGCCGGTTTCTACATAGCCGTTGCCACCCCATACTTCCATGCATTCGCCCGTGAACGCCAATGCACGTTTGCAAATCCAAAATTTTGCTGCGGCCGTGACAATGCGTTTCCACGCTCGTTGTAGGGGGTCGTTGGGCGCATCTAATGCGCTGGCCAGTTGCATCATCAGGTGCAAGGCCGCTTCGCTTTCCAATGCCAGATCCGCTAAAACATTGCGCATCAATGGCTGGTCAATCAAGGCACTGCCAAAAGCGTGGCGATGGCGTGCATGATGAATCGCTTGGCAAAGTGCATGTCGCATCAGCGCGGCGCTGCCGATCACGCAATCGAGCCTAGTTAAATTCGCCATTTCAATAATGGTGGGAATACCGCGTCCTTCCTCACCGACCATGACGCCCTGCGCATCATGAAATTCCACCTCGCTACTAGAATTGGAACGATTCCCTAGTTTGTCTTTGAGACGTTGAATGTAAATCGGATTTTTACTCCCATCTGGTCTCCAGCGCGGCACAAAAAAACATGACAGGGCTGCCGACGCCGCGTCGGTACGCGCTAATACCAAATGGGCATCGCACATAGGCGCAGAGAAAAACCACTTATGCCCATTCAACAAATAGTCAGCGCCGCGTCCACCTAGACCAACGGGTCGTGCCAACGTGGTGTTGCTGCGCACGTCGGAACCACCTTGTTTCTCCGTCATGCCCATACCAATCAGGATGGAAGTTTTGTGTGCGATTGGTAGATCGCGCGCATCGTGGTGGTTGGCAAACAGTTTTTCTTCTAATTGCGCAAATAAGCTCGGCTCATTCTGAAGCACGGGAATGGCGGCAAACGTCATCGTTGTGGGGCACAGGGAACCGGACTCGACTTGTGCATGCAAGTAGTAGCCTGCAGCGCGCGCGGCATGTACACCTTGCACTCCTTGCGCGGGTGATGACCACGGCAATGCGTGCAGATTATGCTGCCGCAAACTACCAAGTAGTTGGTGCCAACTAGCATGAAAGTTCACTTGATCGATGCGAGTACCAACGCGATCATGGGTCTGCAATTCCGGTGCGTATCGATTTGCTTGATCTGCCAAATCCAGGCTATGACGGCTGCCGCAAGTCTCACCCAAAGCATGCAACGCGGCGGCATGCCAAGTTGCGTTATGCGCTTGCACGGAAAACTGCAAGGCCAAGTCGTTCGCGTAAAAATTAACCCCGCCAAAATCAGGTACTTGGTTTTCTGCGACGCTCGTATTCATGCTTTGCCCTTAAGTTGTTGACGGAATTGACGCAAAACTAAAAAACCAAATAACGGTGGAATGGATACCAAATCTAAACTGACATCCATTTTTTTCCTTTAGAAGTAATTGAAAAATCGACGATTGCTGATGCTACTCCACCTTTTTGCGATTGACAGCG
>CAYPNW010000066.1:5070-11570 GCA_964411965.1 uncultured Burkholderiaceae bacterium | reverse complement strand
CGCCGCGTGCTGGCTGCGAATATTGAGCAAGCACCAAGCTTAGAAAATTTTATTCTGCGCCAAGGTTATCAAATAGAAAAAGCGCCAGAAGGCTACGAAGAGAAGCTCAGAAATAAAGAGGTCACGCAACCCGTGTTGCTGATCTCTGAGAATTTTGAGGACACCTTGAGCCAAGGTAAAAAAGGTACTTTGGAAATTGTCTACGACACTTCGAATAAGCAAGCGGAGTTCGGCCTACGGCCGCTCAAACGGATTCTGGGTGCGTATGCCGACGAACGATCTGCCCTGAATTTAAGCATGCGCGGCGTTTCGGCAGAGATCTTACAAACGGTCGAAATTAAAGAGCGCCATCTAAGCAGACCGAATGAACGCAAAGTTACTTTAACGGCCTTTCTCCCTTTGGTCATGATCATGGCCATCGTGGTTGGTGGCATGTTTGCCGCTATCGATACCACTGCTGGCGAACGCGAACGTGGCTCGCTTGAACCACTCATGATGAACCCCATGTCTGGGTGGCAAATGGTGGTCGGTAAGTGGGGCGCGGTGATGACGGTATGCGTCTTAGTGGTGATACTCACGGTGCTTAGCTTCTTCCCTTCGCAATGGCTAATACGTAGCGACGCGCTGCGTGCTGAATTCCAATTTGGTGTGAAGGATGCACTTAAATTTTTGATCGTTTTACTGCCTTTGGCCGCCAGTTTGTCTGCCATGCAGGTGGCCATTTCTTTGACGTGCAAAAGCTTCAAAGAAGCGCAGGTGCGCAATCAAATGTTCAGCTTAGTGGTCACCATGGTGCCGTTTATGTTGACGGTCAATCCAGGGAAAGAGCCAAAATGGTTTGAATGGACACCCGTCTTGGCGCAAAACCTGATGATGAATCAAGTTTTAAAAGGGGAGACGGTTGGGATGGTACCTATTGCAATTGCGTTCGGCGTCTGCATTGCTATAACGATTGCGAGTTTAGGGTATGTCGCAAAACGTTTGCGCAGCGTTGTGATTGCATAGCTTGGTTTGTTGCACCACGATTGGCTTACGGTGGCGTTGGAGTGACGAAATGACGATATGCGGCGCAGTTTTCGAGATTGACGAAAACGATATTTCAAGCGCCAAACAACGATACTTCATCGCCATTACGATGCTTTTGACGAGTGGCTACGTCGGAGTGATACCGACGTAGCGAACCAGCTTGTGTAAGTCAATAAACAGTGGTGTTTTCGACTTCGCTGCTATTCATTTTTCACGATTCATATTTAGACGTCTAAAGTCTTTGAACCTTACGTGATGATTGACGAGAAGAATCTTGATCATCTCGACCCAAGGATCGCAAAACCCGCTTGTGTCGCGGCTTGTGTCGCGTTAACGAGGTTGTGGGTGCACGGCATGATATGCAATATCGTGCTTAGTAAGTCTTGTGATCATGATTCTTCTTTACATTGCGCGGCCTCGAGCAGTCATGGCTCTTACGTCGCTTAGTTTTAGCTAACTGTAGGCGCTGCTTATCAAGTACTTTTGTTTTCAGTCAAGGCCCAAAGATGAAGGAAGGGCCTGGCGGAATCAGAACGTCAGTCCGCCGCCTTTTTTGAACAAGGCGATATCGATATAGTTGGATAAATGGCGCGAACGATCCGATGGGTTGATGATGAACCCGCCAAGATCAACGCCATTGCCTTGATTGGTCAAGGTGTTGAGTGCATCACGACTAGGTTTTCCCGACTGAATCGCCTGTACTAAAGTTTTCGCAACGGCGTAGCCTTCGAGTGTGAGGGTGGAGAGATCTTCATCGCGAAACTTCTTCATCATTTTGCTGTGATCAATCTGTAGCAAAGATTTTTTCCCTGTTGGGTTTGGTACTACTTGGGAAAATACTGTCCACTCCAATGATTGTGCATTCGTTAGTTCAGCAAGCGTTTGCAGATTGGTGAGTGAGGTGCCTGCAACAAAGGTCTTCGGCGCGTATTTTCGGAAAACTTTAAGAAATTGGCCCGTGCCAAGCGTGTCCGCAATACTGATGACGATATTCGGTTCCGCTTTGGCCAAGGCGGCTACTTCGGCTTCGACGACGGCTTCGGTCATGCCCAATTTCACGACGCCACTCATGGTCATGTTGCGACGACGAATTTCATCGACCACGTATTGGTACATATCTTGACTGAACGCGGAATTTTGAAATGCAATGCCGATTTTCTTGATGCCCAGTTTGTCAAAATAAGAAAAAATATATTTCATTTCTTGTTCTGGGTTAGGACGCCAAAACAATACGCGTGAACTGTACGTTTTTACCGAAGCAACGAGTGGTGCAAACAATGTGAGATCACTTTGCGCAAACGCGGGCGAGGCGATGACGGCATCCGTCACATTCGCGCCAATTCCACCAAGAAGGAAGTCGACCTTTTCCTTCTGAATCAATTCCGTCACTGCTTTGGCCGACGCATTCGGGTCACCTTGGTCGTCGCGTGCAATGTATTTGATGCGTCGTCCACGCACACCACCAGTGGTGTTAATCGAGTCGAAGTAAGTCGTAATGCCCGCCACATAATCACGTCCAATACTGCCATTGGGGCCAGAAAGATCAATGGCTTGGCCAACGACCAGCGGCGCATCTGAGGCGAGTGCACCCGCAGGCACCGTGATGAGAAAAAAGCTGGCTAGCGCAAAATAGATGCTTTGAAGAAATCTGCGCAGAAACGAAAAAGCGAGAGTAGAAAAGGAAGGTTTCATTGTCAATGCCCAATTTGTAGCGCGTATTGCGTTGCGGAAAGTGTGCGCAATGATTGTTACGTTGGAATGACACGACATTAAGTAGATGATGATTCTTTAGAGCAATCCCTCAAAAAATAACACTTCGCCACGTTCTTAATTCTTAACTATTAATATACTCCCTAGTTTTTAATGAAAATACTATCATTTCCGCCCACAGATAAAGCGAATGGAAATATTACTAGGGTAAGTACAAAATTCACTGCATTTTGTAACCAAAGTCGTAGCGATTTTGAACGATTTGATCGAAGTTCACTGCTGTACGTCAATTCGATATAGGAGATTTGTTGCACTTGCGTAAAGTAGGAAATATTGCCGCAAACCAGTCCCACTTATTTCGATGCTGTAGGGAAACGTCTTTCTCTTATGGCTTACGACAGACATGAGTGGCCAGGTAGAAAACGAGAGCGCTTCCTCGCATTTAATTGGTCACGCAACGTTTTCTTAAGTAAGCCGGCGGTGTCGCACCAAAACTTGTTCTGTGGCTTTGAAGTGCGCAGCGAGTTTTTCCACCATGTAGACCGAGCGATGTTGCCCGCCCGTACAGCCAATCCCTATCGTTAAATAGCTGCGATTGTCTTGCTTAAACGCGGGCAGCCATTTTTCGATAAAAGTCTGAATATCAGAGAACAAATCCTGCGCCATGATTTGTTTATCGAGGTAATCAATAATCCCTTTATCACGGCCATTTAAGGGGCGAAGACTTAAGTCGTAATAGGGATTCGGCAACATACGCACGTCAAATACAAAGTCAGTGTCGAGTGGCACGCCAATTTTGTAGGCAAAGGACTCAAACATCACAATTAAGGGGGCGTGCTCAGTTTGAATCACATCTTTGACCCAAGCGCGCAAGGTGTTGGCGCTTAAATTTGAGGTGTCAACCACGTGGGCAAGAAACTGTATGGTTGCCAGAATCTCGCGTTCTTCGTGTATGCATTCCGTAAGGGTAAGTCGGTCGGCAATCGTGTGGCTGCGCTGCAAACGATGCGACAGAGGATGGGTGCGGCGGGTTTCGGAAAAACGCGCCACCAATGAATCGGTGCTGGCCGTCAAAAAAATTATTTTGACCTCATGTCCGTCGCGCCGTAATTGCTCGACGGTGTCCGGCAAGCCAGTCAGCAAATGCGCACTGCGCGAATCGATCGCCATGGCGGCAGATTCGATGCCTTCACTAATTAATGTCTGCACTAAAGCGGGCAGCAAGCTTGGTGGGAGATTATCTACGCAATAAAACCCGGCATCTTCAACCACATTCAACGCAACTGATTTACCTGAGCCGGAAATACCTGAAATGAGGAGAATTCGCATAAGAGTGAAGGTTCAGTGATTTAATCTGTGCTTTCGTCCATGGCTCGGCGCTGTCGTTCCATGAACTCTTCCAAGGTGTTAATTCCGCGCAGCTTTAAGATCGTATTGCGCACTGCGGCTTCCAGCAAAACCGCAATGTTGCGACCGGCCGCCACGGGAATCACCACTTTAGCAATTTCTAAGCCTAACACCTCTTGGGTTTCGGAATCGATGGGTAAGCGCTGATGATTTTCTTCTAGGGTACTTCTGCGCACCAGATGCACAATGAGTTTCAGACGCATTTTTCGGCGCACGGCGGTTTCACCGAAAATGGCTTTAATATCCAACAAACCCAAGCCGCGTACTTCTAATAAATTTTGAAGAAGCGGTGGACAGCGGCCTTCAATCATGTTCGGCGCAATGCGGGAAAATTCCACCGCATCATCGGCAACCAAACCATGACTGCGCGAAATTAATTCCAAACCTAACTCGCTTTTACCAAGACCGGACTCACCCGTAATCAACACACCAACGCCCAGCACGTCCATAAAAACGCCATGCATGGTGATCCGTTGCGCCAGCTTTTTGGAGAGATACACACGCAGGTAATCAATCACCTGAGCAGCGGGAAGCGGTGTGGAAAAGAGCGGGATGTTTCTGTCGTCACAGGTCGTCAAAAAAGCGGGTGGTGACTCTAAGCCTTGGGCGACAATTAAGGCAGGTGGATCACCGGCTACCAATTCTTTTACCAGATTCGCTCGTGAGATTGGCGCAAGGCGGTGGTAATACGCCAGTTCTTGGTGTCCAAGCACTTGAATGCGGCCCGGATGAATCAAATTAAGATGACCAACTTGATCTGCGGCGGACGTTGCGTCGCCCGTGATTTGCTTATCGCCGCCAGAGAAACCTGCAAACCAACCTAGCTGCAAGGAGTCGCGGTTGTCGTCGTAGATATTTTGTACAGTGAGTTCGGTAAGCAGGGGCATGTACAGTGCTTTGATAAAGGTAGAAGCACCATTTTACCTTTGTTCTGCAGCCAAAAAATGTTTCAAATTTTTAGGAAGTGCCGATTAAGAAATGGCCTGCATATTTGGCTGCCAAGAAACAATGCTTTGATGAATTTTTTGCGCATCAGGCTCGGCGATCAGTGCCTCGCGGAAGTCTTGATTCGACAACATTTCCGCGACTTCAGACAAAATCTCCAAATGCTGTTGTGTCACGTTGTCGGGCATTAGCAAGAAAATCAGCAAACTCACTGGCTCGCCATCGGGCGATTCGAATGGAATCGGCTCACTCAAACGCACAAATGCCGCGATCGGCGCTTTGAGCCCCTTTATTCGACCGTGTGGAATCGCTACACCGTGCCCTAGTCCAGTTGACCCCAAACGTTCCCGTGCAAATAAATTATCCGAGACGGTTGAACGAGCGATGCTGCAATTGTTCTCAAATAAAAGACCAGCTTGTTCAAATGCTCTTTTTTTACTGGAGACATCGAGATCTAACAAGACGTTAGGAAGGGCTAAAATTTTTGCGATATTCGTCATGATGCGAGAGCAAAGGTGGCGATGAACGAGTTGCTAGATTGGCGTGCAAAAAACAACAACTGCGACAACAACTGCGATAACAACTGCGCTTCCTAGTAAGGTCGGCAACCAAGTTATTGGCACCGTGACCTGTTCGGCAAGCGCGAATTATAGGCTTCTTTTTCCTCCTAGGTGGAAAGTCTCGTGGTGCAAGGCAAGATATTTATAGTTGATACAAAACAATGCTTTCCACGCTTCATTGCTTTGTGAGGGCGGTGTAGTGTGCAGCGCATCAACATCTTTGGTGAAAATTCGAGCGCATGCTTATTTACTTTGATGATTCCCAAGCAATTTTTCAAAGTCAGGAATGGTAAGCGGACGGCTGAAGTAATAGCCTTGAATTTCGTGGCAGCCAGAGTCGGCCAAAAAGTTGAGCTGCTCGATATTTTCAACGCCCTCCGCAGTGACCGTCATCCCCAGCGCGTTAGCCATAGCAATGATGGCGCGCGTGAGCACCACTGAGTCGTTGTTTTTCGGAATTTCGCGAATAAACGAGCGATCAATTTTGAGATTGTCGATGGGGAAACGTTGCAAATAAGAGAGCGAGGAAAACCCTGTACCGAAGTCATCTAAAGAAATACTCACGCCCAATTCTTTAATGGCGTTGAACACGGGCAACAAAACTTCCATGTCACCCATCAGAAGTCCTTCGGTAATTTCTAATTGCAAAGCGCTCGCTGGCAGTTCAGTCGATTGCAAAACTTCTTCTATAAAACGACTGAGTCCGGGGTCTTGGAATTGCTTTGGCGAAATATTGACGCTAATGACAAGGTCCGTCATGTATTTTTCTCGCCAAATTTTGGCTTGGCGACAAGACTGCTCCAACACCCAACGCCCTAGCGGCAAAATTAAGCCAATTTCTTCAGAAATCGG
>CAYPNW010000066.1:1666-4970 GCA_964411965.1 uncultured Burkholderiaceae bacterium | reverse complement strand
TGGTATTCGTTGTTATCAATCAAAAACGGTTCGCGCATTTGCGCCAAGACGCGCTCCGCGAGTTCGTTCAAATGACCAAGCGTTTCGAACGCCTCTGCCACAATCACAAATTCGTCGCCACCAAGGCGTGCCAGCATGTCTGTCGTGCGAATACATGCGCTTAAACGATTAGCGACGTCACAAAGCAAACTGTCGCCCGCTGCATGGCCAGCCGTATCGTTGACATTTTTAAAGCGGTCAAGATCGAGAAAAAGCACGGCGACCCTGCGCTCGTTCGCATTCGAAATTGCTAAGCTGAGATGTTGATGTAATTGGTGTCGGTTCGGTAAGCTGGTTAACGCGTCATGGTTCGCTAAGTACTGCAGTTGGCGTTGGGTTTCGCGAAATTCCGTCGTGTCAGTAAAGGAGATCAAGACGGAACTGACCGTCTCGGAGTTGATTTGTTTGATTGGCAAGGCGTTGACTAATAACCAAATCAATGAATGGTCACGCAATTCGAGCCCAATCGAAAGATTAACGATGGGTTCGCCACTGCGGAAAACCGTGGAAACAGGATCAGCACCAATCGTAATCTCACTGCCGTCGCCATGAATGATGCGCTTGAAGTAACGGTGACGCCGCCCAGCTTTTCTCACGTCATCGATCTTTAAAATTCGACTGGCACTTGGGTTGCAGGTCATTATTTGCCCGCCACGCGCCACAACCATAATGCCTTCACTGAGGTTGGTGACAACGGAGCGGTAACGCGCTTCGCTTTCCTCCAAACTTTGTTCCATGTTTTTTTTATCGATCGATAACGCGATCAAATCCATGGCATCAAAAATTAAAGCTTGCTCATCGTCGTTAGGTATTTTTGGTTCGTGGTGAAAAACGTCGACGGTACCTAAAACCACGTCGAAAGCGGTGCGTATGGGTATGGACCAAGATGATCGTAATTGATGCTGCTCGGCGAGGTGTTTAATCTTGCTCCACGTGGGACTGGTTTGCGTGTCGCCTACGATGGAGATTTTTTTTCCTATGATGGCAGCGCCACTGGAGCCGAGCTCCGCTTGTACGGGAAAACTAGCAAAATCATCGCAAAACTGCGCTGACATCGACGGTGCAGCGGCCAAGTGTAAGCGGTCACTCGCTTCGTTGAGTAGCATGATGCAACACAAGGAGCCGTTGTCCAGCAAGCGCTCCATGCGATCACACACATCTTCCAAAATGTGGGGCAGGGGCTTATCGAGCGCAATCATCTCCAGAATTTCCTTTTCGTGATGCAAGGCTTCGTGCAAGCGACTGGCATTCGATGGAATTGGCGGTACAGAGTTGGAAGATTGATTGCTCACTTCAAATCGGGTTTGGATTAGTGTTGATAAAAAAAGAATAAGACGTACTGTAACCGAAGGTGGCAAGCTCGACAACTACAGTCAAAATTTTAGAACATGCCGCTATAATGCACGGTTGGGATTTTGGTGCCGATGAACCTGCGATCACTATCCGCGCCGCGAGAATATTGGCTTCGCTAAATTGAGCGAATGGCGCCTTGAATCGTAATGAGTGGGGCGCTTTTTGCGCAAATCATCAAATATTTACTTTATCTTTTTTTGTCTTCGCGTTGACTTTATGAATACTTTATTGTGGTTCGTGATTCTTTATTGGACGATCTCGGTTGGCATTGGATTGTATGCCGCGCGTCACGTCAGAAATTCTAAAGATTTTGCCGTTGCTGGACGGTCGTTGCCCATGTATATCGTGACGGCGACAGTGTTTGCCACCTGGTTTGGCTCCGAAACTGTTTTAGGTATTTCTGCCACGTTTGTGAAAGAGGGTTTAAAGGGAGTCGTGTCCGATCCTTTTGGCTCTTCCATGTGCTTAATTCTTGTGGGCCTCTTTTTCGCTAGACCTTTGTACCGCATGAATCTGCTCACGATTGGTGATTACTATCGTAATAAATTCGGCCGAACCGTCGAGTTTTTGGTCACGTTGTGTATCGTGGTTTCTTATTTGGGGTGGGTCGCGGCACAAATTAAAGCTTTGGGATTGGTTTTTAACGTGGTTTCTGGCGGCTATATGTCCATGCACGTTGGCATGATAGTTGGGGCGGTAAGTGTTTTGATTTACACACTGATGGGCGGCATGTGGTCAGTGGCGATTACCGATTTCGTACAGATGATTATCATCGTCGTGGGTATGCTCTACATAGGTTGGGAGGTCTCAGAGGTCGTGGGTGGCGCGAGTGTTGTTATCGAACATGCGTCAAAAAGCGGCAAACTCGATTTTTGGCCTAGTCCAACGCCGAAAGAAATGCTGTGGTTTTTTGCTGCGTGGATTACCTTGATGCTTGGTTCGATTCCGCAACAGGATGTCTTCCAAAGGGTCGCTTCGTCTAAGAACGAAAAAATTGCAGGAAATGCCTCGGTGTTGGGCGGAGTTTTGTATTTTTGCTTCGCGTTTATACCCATGTTTTTGGCCTACTCTGCGACGTTGATTGATCCAAAAATGGTGGAAAACCTGATTGATAAAGATCCGCAATTGATTTTGCCGACGCTCATTTTGACTAAAATGCCTTTGTTTGCTCAGATAATGTTCTTTGGAGCATTACTTTCTGCGATTAAAAGTTGCGCCAGTGCGACTTTGCTGGCGCCGTCAGTGTCTTTTTCAGAGAACATTTTGAAACCGTTTTATCCGAATCTATCTGACAAACAGTTTTTGACAATGATGCGAACTGTTGTACTGGTATTCACTGTCATCGTGACGGTGTTTGCCATGAATACCGAAGCCAGCATTTATAAGATGGTCGAAAATGCCTACAAAATCACCTTAGTTGCTGCTTTTATCCCTCTTGCGTTTGGTTTGTACTGGCAGCGAGCGACCCGGCAAGGTGCTCTGGTCTCTATTTTGTTCGGACTCAGTTCTTGGGTCTCGATGGAGTTATTCGCACCGGAAGGACTCTGGCCACCGCAATTGGTGGGCGTCTTAATGAGTCTGACCGGTATGTTGCTCGGCTCATTGTTGCCACAATACAAGTCCGAAGAAGTCGGTTCGTCGGTTGCGACGCACTAAGTCCCTTCAGTAAATCAGATAAAAGCTTTATAATTCAGGGTTTTACACGTTTTTCTGGGAATCAAAGATGCCAATTTATGCCTATCGTTGTGACGAATGTGGTTTTGCGAAAGACGTGTTGCAAAAAATGTCCGATGAGCCTTTGGTTGACTGCCCGAACTGCCAAAAACCTCAGTTCAAGAAACAAGTGACGGCAGCCGGTTTCCAGTTAAAAGGCTCTGGCTGGTATGTGACGGATTTTCGGGGTGGCTCAAAT
>CAYPNW010000066.1:0-1566 GCA_964411965.1 uncultured Burkholderiaceae bacterium | reverse complement strand
CTTAGCTTGAAACTAAGTTAAAACTAAGCTGAAAACGAAGCGGGAAAATAAGATCCTCCTACTGCCCTTATTTGAAGTGACTAAGTGCCATGCGTAAATACTTTATTACTGGATTGCTGATTTTGGTACCTCTGGCAACGACGCTATGGGTGTTGCACGCCATTATTAGCACAATGGATCAATCACTTTTGCTCTTGCCCCCGCAGTGGCGTCCCGAGCAATTGGTAGGATTTCAAGTGTTGGGTATCGGTACGATACTCACATTGTTGATCGTTTTTCTTACCGGATTATTGGCGCAAAACTTTATCGGTAACTTTGTGCTCGGTGTATGGGAGTCGCTGTTGCAACGAATTCCTATCGTCAATTCGATCTATTCGAGCGTCAAACAAGTTTCCGATACGCTCTTTTCGTCTAGCGGTAATGCGTTCAGTAAAGCGGTGCTCGTGCAATACCCAAGACAGGGTGCGTGGACCATTGGCTTCCTTACGGGAGCGCCAGGCCACGATGTTGCAAAGCACTTGCAGGGTGAGCACATCAGTATTTATATACCAACGACACCAAACCCCACCTCGGGTTTCTTTCTCATCGTGCCCAAGGCAGATGCGATAGAGCTTGATATGAGTGTTGACGCAGCACTGAAGTATGTGGTCTCGATGGGTGTTGTCGTGCCGGAAACGGTAACAATTGAAGGCAGTCCACAAGAACTGCCAAAAGCGGTAAAAAATTAATTATTTTTATTTTGAATAGAGTTAGGTAAAAACATATGTCCATGCGTACCAATTATTGCGGCCTTACGACAGAAGAATTGTTAGGCCAAACCGTGAGCCTGTGCGGCTGGGTTCACCGCCGTCGTGATCATGGCGGTGTTATTTTCATCGATCTGCGTGATCGGGAAGGCTTGGTACAAGTGGTGTGCGACCCAGATCGCGCTGCCGTTTTCGCAACCGCTGAGTCTGTGCGCAATGAATTTTGCTTGCGCATTACTGGCTTGGTGAGAGCGCGCCCTGAAGGTACAACCAACGCAAATTTGAAGTCAGGAAAAATTGAAGTCTTGGCGCATGATGTGGAAATTTTGAACGCTTCTGTCACGCCGCCGTTCCAACTGGACGATGATAATTTGTCAGAAACCACGCGCTTGACGCATCGTGTTTTGGATTTGCGTCGTCCGCAAATGCAAAACAATTTGCGCTTGCGTTACAAAGTCGCGATGGAAGTGCGCAAGTTTCTTGATGCGAATGGATTTATCGATATCGAAACACCGATGTTAACTAAATCAACACCAGAAGGTGCGCGTGATTATTTGGTTCCTTCACGCGTCAACGCGGGCGAGTTTTTTGCCCTGCCGCAATCGCCACAGTTGTTTAAGCAATTGTTAATGGTGGCAAATTTTGATCGCTACTATCAGATCACCAAATGCTTCCGCGATGAAGATTTGCGTGCAGACCGCCAACCCGAATTTACGCAGATTGATTGCGAAACCTCGTTCATGTCCGAGCAAGAGATTCGCGACTTGTTTGAAGAAATGATTCGCTTGGTATTCAAGAACACCTTGAATATTGATTTGCC
>CAYPNW010000065.1:7001-11637 GCA_964411965.1 uncultured Burkholderiaceae bacterium | reverse complement strand
TCGCAAAAAAATGCACAACATCATCCAATACACGGGTTCGCGCAAATGCAGGGAGGCTTTGCCAAATTCGCTTTCCATAAGGCTTACTGATTAGGCGCGGATCGCAAATCATCAACACCCCTTTATCAGATTCGTCACGAATTAAGCGTCCTGCGCCCTGTTTTAAATTAATGATTGCTTCAGGCAATTGATGATGCATAAAACCATTTAAACCTTGCCGTTCCATTGCAGCGATACGCGCAGACAACACCGGATCGTCCGGTGGCGCAAACGGCAATTTGTCGATTATCACCAGCGACAAGGCAGCGCCCCGCACATCAACGCCTTCCCAAAAACTTTGGCTCCCAATAAGGACGCCGTTGCCCGCCGCACGAAATCGATCAAGCAATTCGTTTCTACCTGCCTCGCCTTGAACAAATAGCGGGAACGTGATTTTTTTATCTGAAAAAATCTGGCGTAGTTGTTCCGCCGAGTATTTAACTGCTTTTAGTGTCGTACAAAGCAAAAAGGTCTTTCCACCAGCCGCTTCAATTACCGGCAATGCGGCCGCCAACACAGCGTCGCTGTAATCTCGCGTATTGGGTTGCGGCATATTTTCGGGTACATACAGCATCCCTTGTTGCGCGTAATCGAAGGGACTTGGCCACGCTCTCGCAAATTCATCACCCAAGCCCATCTGCGCAACGTAATGACTGAAGTCATTTTTTACCGCCATCGTCGCGGAGGTAAAAATCCAAGCCCGTGGTGTGCCATCACGTTGTTTATTAAAAATTGGCGCGATGGATAGGGGCGTGCGATGCAACTGCAATGCGCTCGCATAAGCCTCGATCCACAACACACATTCAGGTTCATCGGCTTGTTTTGGCTTTGCGGCATCGGAAGAGTTCCAACTACGTAATTGCTGGCTCAGTTCAATCGCGCGTACGCGGCATTGTTCGATGGTTTCGGCGCGCTCCGCTTGCTTCTCAAGCACATCAATCAATGCTTGCATATGTAACTTTAAGTTATCCAATTCAGGAAAAAAAACACTCGACGTCGCGATTTGCGCCAACGCTAAGCGAATCGAATCCTGCGGGAAGGCTAAGCGCAAGTCGCGCGCTGACCGTTCGACTGGCGCCACCAATTTGGCCCACTCCGCGCCATCCCTTGCATGAGAAAGGCCCTCCGCTAATACATCACGACATAGCTCCAAAATTTGCGAAGTAGAAACTGATTCACCAAAAAACAAGGTTGCTGTGTCAGGCAACTGGTGCGCCTCGTCAAAGATCACCGTATTCGCGGTTGGTAACAGCTCTGCAATTCCTGTTTCTTTGAGCGCTAAATCGGCAAAAAATAAATGGTGATTCACGACGACCACGTCAGCTTGTTGCGCTTCCTTACGCGCCTTCATAACGAAACAATCTTGATAGTATTGGCACTCTGAGCCCATGCAGGTGTCCTTACTCGAGGTCACCAAATTCCACACGCTTGCGGATTCAGGCACGCGCACCAGTTCAGACTTATCACCGGTTGACGTCGTCTTCATAAAACGTGAAATATCGCGCAAATAACCCACATCTTCGCGGGAAGAAAGTCGGCCGTTTTGTAGCGTTCGCTCCAAATGGTAATGACACAAGTAGTTACTGCGCCCTTTTAGTAAAGCGACTGTGACGGGTGCTTTTAGTACTTTTCTGATGGTCGGAATATCGCGCAAAAACAATTGGTCTTGCAGGTTTTTCGTTCCCGTCGAGACAATCACTTTGCCGCCCCAAAGCAAGGCTGGCATCAAATAGGCATAGGTTTTACCCGTCCCTGTGCCCGCCTCGGCAATCAATGTGGTTTGGGTTGCGATGGCATTTGCAACCGCCTTTGCCATTTCAGTTTGTGACGCACGATGTCGATAGCCATTAATCGACGAACTCAGCACGCCTTGAGAGCTAAAAATCTGCTCGATTTCTTGGTCATGCGCACCTACTATTTTTTGCTCTTGCTCAATATCACTCAAAATTGGACGCGCTTTTCTTGTAGCAACTCATAATCTTAGTTCTTTGGTATTCGTCGGATTGTCCCGACGGACTTAGGCCGGCACATCGGGCATCATTTGCATTCTGAGCAGTGTAATATGATCTTTTAACTGAAGTTTTCGCTTTTTTAGGCGTCGCAACTGCAATTCGTCATGATTGAGATCTTTTGATACGGCTTCAATAACCACATCGAGATCACGATGTTCCACTTCCAACTCAATAATACGTTGCTGAATTTGTTCTGGATGGTTCATAGTTGCCTAGTTGCGAGTAAAATGAGTTGGTATAAAGAATCATCAAGAATAAAAATTTGATTCACACCGTTAGTTTAATCTACGAAGAAGCATGAGCCAATACAAGATCGAAGCTGGTACAGGACAACATTTAGGCGACCGGAAAGAACAGCAAGACCGAGCAGGACTTTTTGCTGCACCGAACGCGCCAGGATACATGATGGCTGTTGTCGCGGACGGAATGGGTGGAAAAAGCGGTGGCGCGATGGCGGCGGAACAAGTCGTGCGCACCGCCAAAATGCTTTTCGATGAATTTTATCCAGAAAACGATGTGAAGGCATTACTCGAAAACATTGTGAACGAAGCGCACACTGTAATCAAACTTGCGGGCGTTTCGTCTGAAAAAGAACCTCACAGCACATTTGTCGCTCTGGTGATTACGCCGAAACAGGGGGCGATTTGGGCGCATGTGGGTGACTCACGTTTGTACCGCTTTTTTGGCCCCAACTTTGCGGAGCGAACCAAAGACCATTCTTACGTAGAGAAACTAGTTGACGAAGGGAAAATTACCTCTGAAGAGGCCAAAACACATCGCATGTCGAATATTCTGGTGAATGTTCTAGGTTCAAGTGCAGCCGCCCCTTATGTCACCTTTGGAACATACGAAAATCTGAAGGCGAACGATTCATTTCTACTTTGCAGCGATGGCCTTTGGCATTATTTTACCGAACCTGAATTATCCGCTGCAGTAGCGGCAAACAGTCCACGACAAGCATCTGAACTGCTTATTCGCAAAGCACGGGAAAGAGCCCAATCGCACGGTGACAATTGCACTTTTGCGATCGTTAAGCTGAACCCATTGCCTGAAGAGCAGAAGAATTATGTGGTTGAAAAAATGCGCCGAGCAGTTTAAATGGTGAGGAAAAGTCCTGCAGAACCAGAACGAACAACTTTCTGCACCTGACGTTTGATTTTGCGTCGAGCTATTTCTTTGGTGAATTGTTTTTTATCGATTCGTCTTTAGGAAAATCGATAACCTCAAACTCAATCATTCCTAAGTCGAGATCAGTTTCAACCACTTTTGAATGGTTGGATTTTTGAGCTTGATCAAACGTTGAAATTGGCTTCTCAGAACTTTTTAAACGCGGCACTACTTCTTCGTGCTTCTCTATCTCATTGGCGACTGAAATTAACAGCAGCAAGTCTTTGTAGACCGAAAGCTCAAAGCCTGTGCGCTTCCCATCCCGGTCATCAACCAAAAGCGCCTTCAAGAATGGCAACAATTCTGGACCGTTCCACATTGAACAAATCTTGTCAATGAGGTGCGGCATGTCCTCTAAGTGGCGCTCATCGTCACCCGGCTTAATGTCAAACTCAGGAATATTTGCATTAAAAAACACCGTAAAGCGTTGTTTAAGCTCATCGTATTTTTCTTTATCTTTAACAATTCTGTATAAGTCGAGTAGATACAACCAAGGCAAAGGAGAATCGGGATGCTCAACACTAGCCTGACTATCCAAGATTTCAATTGCACGATGGGGGTCATTCACAGACATCCAAAATTCAGCTTCTTGCGTTACATCCGATATCTCTTCCACTTTCACTGACGAGCCACGTGTGGCGAAAAAATTAAAGATACTCGTATTGGTATCCTCAAGCGTCGGTGTTCTTAGTTTGCTTTCGTCTGGCTGGAACAACTGATCAGTGTTACTTAACAATGATGCGTCAACGACTTTATCCCTAGAGTTAAGATTTCTGGTCGAATCGCTTATGTTACTAAAATCATTATCAACGAGAGAAGCTTCTGGTTCGTACGATGCTTGAATATCATTCACCATGTCTTCAAGATTTTTTCTCCGTGCGACGTCTTTTCGTTCTTTTCCTTGATCCCACCACAAAGTGTTCGATGCCGTGTGCAACTTACGGATATAGAAAATCAATAGAAGAATAATGAGGCCACCTAAACCAGCGACCGCCGATAAACCAACTACCCAATTTTTGGAGAAAGAATCTCTTTTAATTTCTTCAAGTGCGGTTTTATCCGCGAGGCTTTGCTTTTTGAGTTGAGCCATTTCACTTTGAAGTTTTTGCAGTTGCGCTAGTTCCTTACTTGGCGCATTTAATTCCGAACCTGCAATTTTTTCATCGCGCAACATAGCGGCCAATTGCAATTGCGCTTGCCTTAGCTCTGCTAAATTTTCTACGAGCGGATGATCACTAGGGGAGGACAACGCAGCACTTGTTTTTAAGCCCGGCTCAACTTCCAAATCATCCGATAAACGGAGTACGTCTTTGCGTGCCTCTATCCCACGAGCCACTTTCTTTTTCGATTTGCTTTTTCTCTCTTCGGTTTGACCAGCAGAAACTTTAGGTTCGGCGGACACAGGATTTTGCGCTTGG
>CAYPNW010000065.1:0-6901 GCA_964411965.1 uncultured Burkholderiaceae bacterium | reverse complement strand
ACGCAGAATTAGTCGTACCAAGAAGGAAGGCGAACGATAAAAGTTGCCCTCCGAGAAGGCGAGTTCGAGAAAAAATAATTATTACCTCACAAATTACCAAACACGACGGTCGGATTTGTCACAAGCTAGTTCGACCACGCAGTTCGCATCTTACTAGCTTTATAACATCAAATGAAGAGGTTTCGCCTTAGAAGATCAATGTAAGTGCATGAATTCCAACAAATTTAACATTTTTTGACGTCTGAATTTAGTTCAAAAGAGGAGCAAAAATCAAGATTTGGAACCTAAATATTTTCACTATCGATAATTTTTTTCGCAATACCACGAAAAATATTCACTTCCTCCACTTCCAATTGAGTCCGCGAAAACAATCTCTTTAGCCGCGGCATCAATTTTTTGGGACTTGTTGGATCGAGAAAATCCAAGGAAATCAGCGCCCGCTCTAAGTGCGAAAACATGCCATCAATTTCGTGCGCTGTTGCCAGCTTGCCGCTAAATCCTATCGACGTCGTTTTAGCTGACTCTTCACACATTTGAAGTGATGAAAGGCGGAACTCATAGGCCAACACCTGTACTGCTTGTGCGAGATTCAACGAGGAGTACACGCTGTTCGCAGGGATATTGATTAAGGCATTGCAAGCAACCACAAGCTCATTTGGTAATCCAAAACGCTCGTTACCAAATACCAACGCGATTTGCTCTACAGTTGACGTATGGTTTTCCGCAAGTTCACGCGGCGAAAGAATTGGAGGAGAAAATTCCCTCAATCTTGCACTCACCGCAGCAACAAAACTGACACCATCGAGTGCTTCTTCAAAAGACGAAACAACGCGAGCCGACTCAAGAACATCGTTGGCTCCACTTGCCATTGCGATCGCATCTTGGTGCGTTAAGACATCAGGAATCTTAGGATTTACTAAAACAAGCTGACCAAAACCCATCGTTTTCATCGCCCGCGCAGCAGAACCCACGTTACCTGGATGACTGGTTTCGACAAGAACAAAACGAATCCTTTGAAAAACAGATGTATTCGATTGAAGTGAGTTCATTTAAAATAGGCGTAAATATGGTTGGTTAATTGCGTATATTGCAAATTAAATATCTAAATTTGCCTGACCATCGCTCTTTTACGACATCCTTGTGCTTTTCAATTGCTTCGCAAATCCTGCCAAGCAAAGTTTGGCCATTTTACTGGAAACAATATATGCATCCCTTGCTCAATACCGCAATTAAGGCGGCACGCCGTGGCGCCACGATTATCAACCGAGCTTCTTTTGACTTAGATCGAGTGCAAATCTCTGAAAAACAATTCAATGATTTTGTTACCGAGGTCGATAAAGCGGCCGAAGCGGCAATAATTGAGGTATTGATCTCCGCCTATCCCGATCATGCGGTTCTGGCAGAAGAATCGGGCGTCTCAGCTAATCACAAACCCGACAGTGAAAATATTTGGATTATTGATCCTTTAGACGGTACGACTAATTTCATCCACGGCTTCCCACAATACTGTGTTTCTATTGCGTTGCAACAGCGGGGCATTATTACACAAGCCGTTATTTACGACCCCACTCGCAATGAAATGTTCACTGCAACCAAAGGAGCCGGTGCATTTCTAAACGACAAACGTATTCGAGTTACTAAGTGCGATAAATTGGCCGATGCGCTCATCGGCACAGGTTTTCCGTCGCGTGACCTGTCTGGTCTAGACGAGTACTTAGATATGTTCAAAGCAATGACATCAAAATGCCAAGGGCTACGTCGGCCAGGGTCCGCAGCGCTTGATCTTGCTTATGTTGCTATGGGCAGACTCGATGGCTTCTTCGAAAAGGGCTTAGCGCCTTGGGATGTCGCCGCAGGCGCACTATTGATTACTGAAGCCGGAGGAATTGTTGCCAATTTTTCTGGTGAATCCGATTATCTGTATCATGGCGACGTAATTGCTGGTACGCCCAAAGTTTTTGCTCAGATGCTGAGTACTTTGCAAAACAGCTCGATTAACAAATAAGCGTTGAATTTTAAGCCAAAGCAATACGTTTGCTTGGTAGGCGCTTACCGCCGCCCAAAAATTTCTTGGGCACTACCATCCCTTGTCTGTATTTATAAGAAATTCGCATGTCCTCATTTAGTGAACTTGGTTTATCCGAGTCCATCGTTCGCGCAGTCACCGAACATGGTTATACCGTCCCAACACCCATACAATTACAAGCGATACCTGCCGTAATCAAAGGTGGTGATTTACTCGCCGGAGCGCAAACAGGAACAGGAAAAACGGCTGGATTTACACTGCCAATTCTCGAACGCTTGTCCAAAGGTATCCAAGCCCCAAAAAACAAAGTAGATCGTCGTCCCATTCGCGCCTTAGTTTTAACACCAACCCGTGAACTTGCTGCACAGGTTGAAGAAAGTGTACGCACATATGGAAAATACACGTCTCTCAATTCAGGTGTTATTTTCGGTGGCGTTGGCATAAACCCGCAAATAAAGCTCTTGAAAAATGGCGTAGACATTCTTGTTGCCACGCCAGGTCGACTGCTTGACCATCATCAACAAGGCACAATTGATTTGCGACAAATCGAAATCCTCATCTTGGACGAAGCAGATCGTATGTTAGACATGGGTTTCATTCACGATATTAAAAAAATATTAGCAATACTTCCGGCTAAGCGACAAAATCTTTTATTTTCCGCCACTTTTTCAGACGAAATTAAAGCATTAGCCGACCGATTACTCGACAATCCTGCAATGATCGAAGTTGCTCGACGCAATTCCACAGTAGAAATCATTGCGCAAAAGGTTCATCCTGTAGATCGCGATAAAAAACACCCTTTGCTTTCACATTTAATTCAAAGTCAAAACTGGCAACAAGTTCTTGTCTTTACCCGAACCAAGCATGGTGCGAATAAGTTAGTCGAGCAGCTTGGCAAAGATGGCATCAACAGCATGGCTATTCACGGCAACAAGAGTCAGTCAGCAAGAACCAAAGCACTCGCTGAATTCAAAGACGGATCCTTAACGGTGTTAGTCGCGACAGATATTGCGGCGCGGGGAATTGATATCGACCAATTGCCACATGTAGTCAACTATGACCTGCCGAATGTGCCAGAAGACTATGTCCACCGAATTGGCCGTACTGGTCGTGCGGGAGCACAAGGCGAAGCAGTTTCCCTGGTTTGCGTCGACGAATTCAAGTTATTAGCCGACATCGAAAAACTGATCAAACGCCAGTTACCGCAAGAAATCGTCGATGGATTCATACCCGACCCGCATGCAAAAGCGCAGCCGATTCAGTTACGCAGCTTTCAAAGTCCCGCAAACCACAAGGGCAACAGAACCAAGCCTAGTGAAAATCAAGCTCGACCACAATCAAACAAGTCGCGTCGAGCACCGGGGAATGCGACCACAACACGTTCACATAACGGGGCTACACCAACCGTAAAGCAGAGTACGCCGCGTAGATCTGGTGGGCGTGGCGGTGCGTAAAATAAAAAGCACTCGCTTCGGCTTTGAAATTTGAGCTACTTGCTGTTATTAACTTTAAGCACTCTCATTACAATTAGATGAATACTTAAAATAGCAATCCGTCGAATCCAAACTCAATAGCTAAAAATTTACGAAAAAAAAGGGGCAGAAAACATCTGCCCTTTTTTAATTTGAATGACTTAACTCACGCTGGCGCTGTCGCATTTGGCGTCACACCACCCGAAGAGCTATCGTTCGGTGATTTGCGTGGCGTGTGCCCAGACTTAGGTGGGCGCGGCTCTTGCCCACTCATAATGTCGTTGATTTGATCGGCGTCAATCGTTTCCCAATCGAGTAATGCTTTAGTCATTGCCTCAACTTTGTCACGATTTTGTTCAAGCAAGTTTCTTGAAATTGCATATTGGGCGTCAAGAATCGAGCGAATTTCGGCATCCACTTTCTGTTGTGTAGCTTCCGAAATGGTCTTCGAAGCACCACCAAAATATCCCTCTTGTTGACTATCTTCGTACACCATCACACCAAGACTATCCGACATACCGAACCGAGTCACCATTGCACGAGCAAGTTTTGTGGCACGGGAAAAATCATTCGAAGCGCCTGTCGACATTTGTCCAACAAAAACTTCCTCGGCAATGCGCCCACCAAACAAAATAGCAATCTCTTCGAGCATTTTGTCCTTGTAGCCACTGATCTGATCATGCTCTGGCAGTTGCCAAGTCAATCCAAGGGCATTACCTCGCGGCATAATGGTAACTTTATGCACAGGATCGGCCTTTGGTAACAATTTTGCTACCACAGCATGACCAGACTCATGGTAAGCAGTGTTGCGCCGCTCATCCTCGCGCATGACCATCGACTTACGCTCTGGCCCCATGTAAATCTTGTCTTTGGCATCTTCAAAATCCTGCATTTCTACCAAGCGCTTGTTACGGCGTGCAGCGAACAGAGCAGATTCATTGACCAAATTGGCTAGGTCTGCACCGGAGAATCCAGGGGTTCCACGGGCAATGATATCGGCCTTCACATCTGGTGCAATAGGAACTTTACGCATATGAACGTTGAGAATCTGTTCACGTCCGCGAATATCTGGCAAACCAACCGTTACTTGGCGATCAAAACGCCCAGGACGCAACAATGCCTTATCGAGAACATCAGCGCGGTTTGTTGCCGCGATTACGATTACGCCAGAGTTCGGTTCAAAACCGTCCATCTCAACAAGCATCTGATTGAGTGTTTGCTCACGTTCGTCATTGCCACCACCCATGCCCGCGCCGCGATGGCGTCCTACGGCGTCGATCTCGTCAATAAAAATGATACAAGGTGAATGTTTTTTTGCATTCTCAAACATATCCCGGACGCGAGATGCACCAACACCAACAAACATCTCAACAAAGTCTGAGCCAGATATAGTAAAAAATGGCACTTTTGCTTCGCCAGCAATTGCACGTGCTAATAAAGTTTTACCCGTTCCTGGAGGACCTACCATCAACACGCCGCGCGGAATACGACCACCGAGTTTTTGGAACTTGGTTGGGTCTTTAAGAAAGTCAACTATTTCGCTAACTTCTTCTTTTGCTTCATCACACCCAGCAACATCGGCAAAGGTCACATTGTTGTTCGTATCATCCAACATCCTGGCCTTAGATTTGCCGAACGAAAACGCGCCCCCTTTTCCACCTCCCTGCATTTGCCGCATAAAAAATACCCATACGCCAATTAATAGAAGCATAGGGAACCAATTAAACAAAGCTTGCAGGAGGAAAGACTGTTCTTCTGGTTGTTTGATGTCAAATTTGACACCATTATTAACTAGGTCGGACCAAATGCCGCGATCATAAACGGCCATTTGTGTTTTGACTTTTTTACCTTCTGTCGTTGTCGCGGTAATCGTGCGCCCAATTTCATCGACGGTCGCCTCTTTAATTTGTTTCGACCGAATATCATCAAGGAACTCAGAATACGGTACAGACGTCACGTTTGACGAGATGGTCCGATCAAAGTGCTTAAACACCATAAAAAGCACGAGTAGCACAACTACCCAGATGGCATATTTTGAAAATGAATTATTCACGTGGACTCCTTTGACGTACGTATTTCCGTACGAATTGCCTTGCAGAGGTAAATGCTCATTCTACCTTCAATAGTTAGAGCTTGCTAGTTGGTGATATAGCGACGAAGCGATCAAATATCAAGAGAGAACGACAATTTTTCGCAAAAACAAGTCAACTACTGTGGATGTTTAAGACCTCTTCCGAGCAGAAAAATCTCAGAAGACTTGTCTTTGCTTGCTTTTGGCTTCTTGTTGCTAACCGTCTTGAAATTGGTTTTAAACAAATCGACGATTAAATTGTAACTTGGACCATGAAAGCACTTTACTAAAAGTGCGCCCGTCGGTTTTAAGTGTGCATTGGCAAAATCGATAGCAAGCTCAATAATGTATTCCACTCTTGCTGCATCCACCGTTGAGTTACCAGACAAATTTGGAGCCATGTCAGATAAGACCAAATCAAGTTGCCGTCCGCGAAGCATACTTTCGAGCTGATTCAACACGATTGCCTCACGAAAATCGCCTTGAATAAACTGTACATCGGCGATAGGCTCCATGGGCAACAAATCGAGAGCAAAAATTTCCCCTGTTATTCCCCCACCTTCTTTCCCCGCCAACTTATTTCGAACATACTGCGACCAACTACCCGGCGTCGCCCCTAAGTCCACAATCAATTGACCTGGCTTAATGAGCTTCTCAGATTCATCGATTTCCTTTAGTTTATAAACTGCACGGGCACGGTAGCCTTCTTTTTGCGCCAATTTCACATAGGGGTCGTTGATATGATCATGTACCCAATTTTGATTGAATTTATTTTTTGCCATTGACGTAGAATACTGCTTTTAAAGGAATAAATATGTTTAATCTTACGCCATCCGAACGCAGCGAACTCCGCGCAGAAGCGCACGCTCTCAAGCCAGTTGTAATTATTGGTGAAGCAGGATTAACGCCAGCAGTCATGAAGGAAATCGATGCTGGCCTTAATTCTCACGGGCTCATAAAGGTACGAGTTTTTGGCGACGATCGGGATGCCCGCGTTGCCATGTACGATGAAATCTGCAATAAGCTACAAGCAGCGCCCGTACAACACATTGGAAAATTACTGGTTCTCTATCGCCCAAAAATTGAGGGCAAAAAAGAAACGAAATTAGTAAAACGAGGCAAGGGTATGCGTGAAGTCACGATCGTCAAGCCAAGTCCGAGTGGAACGAAAAAACCTAGTGTTTCGAAAGTAATGGTTAAGGGGAACGAACGTGTCACGCAAGGCGGGTCTATCAAGCGCGCGAAACCGCGTCAGAGCAGCGCTAAGAAATCTGCCCTTGGAAAATCCTAAACCACATCGCGCAAGAAAAACATAAATTGCTGTCAGTAAGG
>CAYPNW010000064.1:9559-11637 GCA_964411965.1 uncultured Burkholderiaceae bacterium | reverse complement strand
GCGGCGCATGGTTGGCTCTAGGTGTTTCAGGTAACGCCGTCGCTGTTTTTGCTGGCGCATTTTCCACCGTTGCTGCGCGGCTCATCGGTGCATTTGCTTTCTGTGGCGGCGCCGATATGACTTTAGGAACGGCGCCTCCCGTCCCGTTTGACGATGTCATTGGCGAAAAGGCTAACAGACGCAGTAGGGTCATGCTAAACCCCGCATACTCGTCAGGCGCCAAGCCTAATTCATTGCGTCCGTGCACAACGATTTGGTAAAACAACTGAATATCCTCGCTGGAGAACTGTTCCGCTAGGCGCAGCAATTCTTGGCGCTCTGGCAAATCGTCAGCAATTGCCGTAGGTACCGTTTGTGCAATGGCAATTTGATGTAGCACGCTACCCAAATCTTGCAACGCTGCTTTGAACGACAAGCTGCGCGCCGACATTTCATCCGCAATGTCCAACATTGCACGCCCATCATTTGCAGCAAGCGCATCAAGTAGGCGAAACAAATAGGATTGGTCTAGTGCGCCGAGCATACTTTGTACGGCATCGAGACTAACCTTGCCCGCCGCAAACGCGATTGCTTGATCGGTCAACGATAAAGCGTCGCGCATTGATCCTTGTGCACCCTTTGCCAGCAATCGTAAGGCCGGCACTTCAAATTCAATGTGCTCTTGCGCTAAGAGATTTTCTAAATGGCCAACGATATGACCCGGCGGCATTTGTTTCAAATTAAATTGCAAACAACGCGACAGCACAGTGACGGGTATTTTTTGCGGATCGGTGGTTGCCAATATAAATTTGACGTGGGGCGGCGGCTCTTCCAAGGTTTTCAGCATGGAATTAAACGCATGATTGGTGAGCATATGCACCTCGTCAATCATGTAAACTTTAAAGCGCGCGTTTGATGGCGAATAGACTGCTTGCTCCAATAACGCTGCCATTTCGTCGACACCACGATTGGATGCTGCATCCATCTCTATATAGTCAACAAAGCGGCCAGCATCAATTGCAGTGCAAGCGTCGCACACACCGCAGGGTTGCGAGGTCACGCCCTTTTCGCAATTGAATGATTTCGCAAGAATGCGTGAAAGCGTCGTCTTACCAACGCCCCGCGTACCTGTAAAAAGATACGCATGGTGCAAACGCTGCTGATCTAAGGCATGCGTCAATGCGCGCACAACGTGCTCCTGACCAACTAAGGTCGCGAAGCTTTTCGGGCGATATTTTCGGGCAAGGACTTGATAGGACATGGCGCGATTTTACCTTATCTGAGAACAAAGACGATGGCTTGAAGCGGGACACAAAATCGCGCTGCAAAACATCACAATGGCCTTTGCACTATGCGACAAAATAGTTGTGGAATTTGTTCGGTGCTAATCAGCCAACGACTGAATTAGAGGAAGAAAGGTGGCGAGCCTGATCTGCGGCACTTACGGGAAATGACTGTGGCTGCTTCGTTCCCGACCTGACCAGATTGGCCATGCCGCAATGCGCAGGGGCCCGCCAGCGCGAATTATAGCGTATTACCCCACCCCTTGTCGACGCTACTAAGCGCCAAGAATCAGTCAGAGTTACATCGAGTGTGATTTATAGCTCGTAACACGCGAGCAATCTCAAATCACTACAAGCCCAATTCCTGCCAAATGCTATCAATACGTTTCTTTATTTCTGGCGTCATTTCAATCACGCGCCCCCATTCACGTTGCGTTTCGCCTGGCCATTTATTGGTGGCATCGATCCCCATCTTGCTGCCCAAGCCACTGACGGGCGAAGCAAAATCCAGATAATCAATCGGCGTGTTGTCTACCATCACGGTGTCGCGCAACGGGTCGACCCGCGTCGTGATTGCCCACATCACCTCTTTCCAATCGCGAATATCGACATCGTCATCGACAACAATGATGAACTTCGTATACATGAATTGGCGCAGAAAGCTCCAAACACCGAACATCACCCGCTTTGCATGTCCGGCGTAGGCTTTTTTCATCTGCACAACAGCCATACGATAACTACAACCTTCTGGCGGTAAATAAAAATCAAGAATTTCAGTAAATTGTTTTTGTAGTAATGGGATGAAGACTTCGTTTA
>CAYPNW010000064.1:0-9459 GCA_964411965.1 uncultured Burkholderiaceae bacterium | reverse complement strand
AAGGCAACCGCAATTGGGTAGGGCTGCCCTTTGTTCGCGATGCAATGCTCACGAAAATCCAGAGCGCCGCCACGATGAGCCAGCCAGCGCATGATGACTTTATTACGTGCCACTACCTGCTGGCGATATATACCTAAGTTTTGCCGCTTCTTATGGGGACCTTTCGTGATGACTAATCCCCAGGTAATTAAAGGAGCCACATCACCAGGCCAGCAATGTTGAATTGGCAATCGGCTCAAATCAACGTCATCACCTTGCCAAATGACGGCTTGGCAAGGTGCTGAACGCAACTCCTTTGGTGCCATATCCCAAACTGCCTTGACCAAAGAACCCATGCCCAAGATCTCTTTGAAACCTTTTGGCGGTTCCGGCTCCTTCAATGATGAAAGCACATGGCCAATTTGGCGCAATTCAGTAATGCTGGTGGCACCCATACCCATCGCGACGCGCTGCGGTGTGCCAAAGAGATTTCCAAGAACCGGCATGGAATGCCCAACCGGATGAGTAAACAACAAAGCTGGCCCTGCCGCTCTTAAGGTGCGGTCACAAATTTCGGTCATCTCCAAATGAGGCGAAACGGGTATAACTATTTGTTTTAATTCATTTTTCTCTTGTAACTGAGAAATAAAATCTCTTAAATCCGAATATTTCATATTTTTTGACTTGACATTAGTTTAAATAAATTGAGCTAAAAAACGACGGCAAGTGCTTGATTTCATTGTGATTTGCTGCGTTGCAGCATTAATTTTAAGATTCAAAAGTAATTAAAGGTCGATTTTATAGTGTTGACTTGATATAAAACCGACCCTACAATTCGCCGAACTTGAAAACAGCGACCTTGTCTAAATATCACGAAAGTAGCAATCAAGTCGAATTGTTTGAATTTGACACCATGCAATTCAAACTGCGGGTATCGGGAACCGCCTCACATTTTAAGGATAGATTTCATCGGGCGTCTGCCCACATCCCGAAATCGTTATTTGCCACCTGACAAACAAAGTCACAGGAGCATCATTGGTAAATAACTCCGGCGTCTAGAGACTCTCACGAGCCTAGGCGATGTTTCTGATTCGTAGAAGTTCGCCGCTAAACCACTTTGCAGCACATGGCGGAGCACTTCACGATGATTCAGGAGGTATTATGTTTCAAAGCTTCATCCCAGTTGTACAACAAGGCGGCGCAAAGCAGATCTACACGATCGCGCAAATGGTCAGCGCCCCCACATTAAATAGCACGTCTAAGGCGGTTTTCGCGAACCTTACGCAAAATGTACTTCGTACAATAGGCTTTGTTGCCGTTGTTATGTTAGCCGCCATGTTCATCAAACCAGAATTGGCAGAAAAATTCACAGCACTTTCACCCTTCACAACAATCGAAAAAACACCTGACATCGACGCACCGGCACCGCCGAGCCTCGCTCTGCTAATGGCAACACCAAAACAGCTAGAGCAAGCGCAAAACGACGAAATGGTGGTTGCTGATGCAATGGCGACGGTCAACGATGATAAAAATTTTATTGGTGACCAACGTCAACAGCAATGGGTAACAAATTGGCTTGCCAAACGCTACCGGGTCGCAAGTGACGCGAGCAATATGCTGGTCTCTGCCGCCTACTTAACGGCAAAAGAAGTCAAAATCGACCCTCTCCTTATTCTGTCGGTGATGGCGATTGAATCTGGCTTAAACCCATTCGCTGAAAGCCCGGTCGGCGCGCAAGGGCTCATGCAAGTGATGTCTAAAATTCACCGCGATAAATTCGAAGAAATGGGCGGCGTGAAAGCAGCGCTCAACCCCGTTGCGAACATCCGCGTTGGCGCACTCATTTTGAAAGACTACGTCACCCGTGGCGGTTCTTTGGAAGCAGGCTTGAAGTTATATGTTGGTGCGGGTGCCTTTGACAACGACGGTGGTTATGGTTCACGCGTAATCGCTGAGTATCGGCGCTTAAAAGATGTGGCAACAGGAAAAAATGTGCCAACGATGAACACGGCTCAAGCCAATCCGAGCTCAAACAAGCCAAGTAATACGGCGGACGAAAGCAAGTTTGAAACGCCCGTCGAAACGAAAATTGTGCCTGACGAACAAAAAGCAGTCGACGTCGTCGCGGCTTTATAATCCCACCCAAAAAAAAATGCGCCAATTCTCCATGAGAATTGGCGCATTTTTTATGCATCAAAGCCAAAGTCGTAATTTTTGGCCACGGCGATTACAGCGTCACGAAAATCTTGGATCAACTCAGACCGTATTCCCGAGCCTGGGTAAGCAAGCACATATTGGTATTTGATGTCAGCCTCGAAAGGACGCACAACGACGCCGTTGTTTTGCCAAACCTTAGCGGCAAATGGCTCGACAATTGAAATACCTAAGCCATTAGCAACCATCGCGTAACGAGTGTGCGATGTGTGTGTTTTGATCACGTGCTTAGGTGCACTTTCTGCTTTATTCAGAGAATTCAATTCCTCTTTATAACCTTGCGTAGTTAAAGGCACCCAGCCGATCATGTTTTCGCCGTCCAAATCTTTTGGCGTGATGCTAGCCTTTTTTGCTAATCGATGATCTTTTGGAAGCGCACACATCACGTTTTTTTCCATCACTGGCTCCACCTCAATGCCGGCCAATGGCGGAAACGCCAAGCACAGTGCCAGATCAACTTTCATATCCTGCAATCGCACTAGAATCTCTGGCCCATTGCTGCTATCGACCGTCACCGGCACATGCGGATGTCTTTTGAAAAATTCAATTAGAACCAGCGGCAAAATGGTGCTCGACAAAACCGGTAAACACGCGATAGTCAGACCTTGCGGCGCCTCGTCACGAATATTGTTGGCGACTTGTGCTAGCCGCTCAAGGCCTAAAAAATTCTCCTCAACCGCCCGGTAAAACTGCACGCCAGAAATCGTTGGTTCTAAGCGTCCTTTGATGCGATTAAACAACCGAAAACCGAGAGTCTCCTCTAAATCTGTGATTAAGCGGCTAATGGCGGGCTGGGTCACATTCATCTTGCGCGCAGCGCCAACGCTGGTGCCCGAAATCATCAAACAACGGAAAGCCTCGATCTGTCTAAATTGAATCATTTTTCTCTTTACTCACATCGCAAGTTAAATGGTCTGTTCGCTTAAGCGCGTATAACAATTTCACATGAAGTATATAAATATGTGAGTTGACACGAAAGATCTACTTTGAAATACTTTGTTACAGGAAAGTAAGCAAAAAACTACACTTAGATACTTACAATCCCGCCGCTGGAAGTGTCATAAACAAATAATACAAACACGCACATCATGGCATGCGCTCACGATGTAGCAGACATGGCGCCAGCGACATTACCCACAAGGTTGTGAATTAAATAGAAGGCGCTCAGCCAAAAGCTGCGCACCACTTATTGATTGACCACTGCTTGAACTGTTTTTAACGGTATTAGGGGAAATATGCTGGCGTTTGGAACCATAAAGCTCAAAGGCATGGACGAGAAGTTCGACCACCTCACGGGCATGACAAAATCACGTGTCACGCATCATTACGCAGGTGATATTGAAGCGGAATCGAAATTTGAATGTTTGAGCTACGAAGGCTCTCCTGGGGCAGCCAATTTTGTTGGCCTCGAATATCTCACGGGGCGCATCGGGAATCGGAATGGCGGCTTTATTTTGCAGCACATCGGCTCAACAAAATCAGGTCGATCTGAAAGTACCTTGCACGTACTCGCGGGCTCTGGCACGGGCGACCTAGCAGGCATAAAAGGCCATGGTCGCACAACTTGGCACGCAAGCGGCGAAGATAACTCACAAGTCTTACTGGAATATACGTTTGATTAGCCAAAATGCTGTCGCAGCGAAAAAATTAGGGAAAACTGAATAAGTGTTGCGAGCAGCCAAAGTTTGGATCGAGAAGCGCAGTCGTACTTAGGTACGGCGAGCACGGTAGCCGGCATCACAGTTGCAAAATTTGACCGCGCAGCAGCTTAGTCAGCGTTTCGCGCAAGCGAGCTTGCTAAAAAATCGCCTATCCGCCGCACAGCTTCTTTAAGATTCTCGATGGAAGTCGCATAGGAAATACGCACATAACGCCTTGCGCCAACCTCACCAAAATCCAAACCAGGCACAATCACTACGCCCGCCTGATTCAGTAGATGACGAGTAAATTGATCGGCGTCATCACTGAATCGACTGCAATCCGCATAGACATAAAATGCCCCATCAGGCACGACCGGGATTTCAAAACCTAACTGTAACAACGCAGGGATCAAATAATTGCGCCGCCGCTTCATTTCTGCTTTGCGTTCAACATAGATTTGCGCAGCCTCAGAAGAGAAACACGCCAATGCCGCATGTTGCGCGACAGTCGAAGGGCAGATAAACAAATTCTGCGCGAGCTTTTCAAATTGCGGCAACCATGCTTCGGGTACCACTAACCACCCCAAGCGCCAACCAGTCATATGAAAATACTTGCTAAAACTATTTACCACGACGATGTCGTTATCTAAGGACAACGCGCAAAAAGGCGCTTGATCGTAACTGAGCCCTTGGTAAATTTCATCAACAATAGTGAAACCACCTTTTTGCTTCACTTTCGCAATGATTGCTGCCAATTCGCTCGGTAAGATGGACGTCCCAGTTGGGTTCGACGGCGAAGCCAGCAAAACACCTTTAGTTGAAGAGCGCCAATGCGCTTCCACCAACGCCGCACTTAATTGAAAGCGCTCCGCCGGACCAGTCGGTATTTGCTTAGGAAGCCCGTCGAATGCCGCAACAAAATGGCGGTTGCATGGATAGCAGGGATCAGGCATCAACACTTCAGCATTGACTTCAACCAGTGCAGCGCACGCTAACAAGAGTGCTGCAGACGCGCCCGCTGTCACCACGATACGATTACTGGAAATGTTGATGCCATACGCGGACTGGTAATGCGCCGCGATCGCCTCACGCAAGGCGGGCAATCCCAAAGCTGAGGTGTATTGCAAGCGCCCTTCGCGCATGGCTTGGGTCGCTGCGTCAATCACGCATGGTGGCGCTGTAAAATCGGGTTCGCCTATGCCCAAATGAATAATCGAGCGCCCTTCTTTTTCTAGGGCAGCAGCCATCTTTGCCAATTCCATGACATGAAACGGCGCGATACGCGCAAGGCGTTCAGCTAACACGGGGGATATTTTGCTTTCCAAGCGGCTTTCTTTCTGACATCAACACGTGCGAAGACAGAAGCGGCTAGTCGTCGAAAGTAAGGGTGTTGAATACAAATGAGGTCACGCGCCATACAAAACTGCGCGCTACGACCATGATTATTTCTTACTTGCCTCAGCGAACTCTTCCGCGCGTAAGCTCGCGGCAAGCTTATCGAGCACACCGTTGACGTACTTGTGCCCATCCTGCGCACCGAACGATTTCGTCAACTCCACAGCCTCGTTGATGACCACGCGATAGGGAATTTCTAGATGATTTTTCAATTCAAATGCACCTATCAAGAGCACAGCGTGTTCGATCGGCGAAAGCTCGGCGATATTGCGATCAATTAATGACGAAAACTCAGCACGTAAAGCGACCGAATTCTTGATCGCCCCATGCAAAAGTGCATCGAAATGTTCACGATCTGCCTTATCAAAGCCGTGTGCTTCGCGGATGTGGGCATCAATCGCGCCTGCGTCTTCATTGTTGAGCAGCCATTGGTACAGCCCTTGTAACGCGAATTCCCGAGCGCGATGACGCGGCGAGCGACTTTTGCTGGGGTTCGCGTGGAGATTTTTAGTGGTCATGATGTTTGCTTTACTGTGTATTTACTATATTCATCTTGCGTTCTTTTAGACGGGCGGCCGCCAAATATGCAGCCTTCACTTGCCTTTGCGCGCAAAAAAAGAGCGCAACTCAATCATGCAAGCGTACGCTTTTAGGCGTCGTAATTCACGTCTTCGGTGGCTTCAGCCAGCTCTTCCAATGCCAAGACTAAGTTCGCCATTTCGACGGCAACGCGCGCTGCATCAGTACCTTTTTCGCGCATCCGCACTTCTGCTTGCTCATCATTTTCTGTGGTCAAAATGGCGTTAGCGATAGGAATGCCCGCATCCAAACCCACGCGTGTGATACCGGCACCAGATTCGTTGGACACTAATTCGAAATGATAGGTTTCACCTCGAATAATCGCGCCCAAGGCAATCAAGGCGTCAAATTGATGTGTGTCCGCCAATTTTTGCAAAGCCAAAGGCACCTCTAGTGCGCCAGGAACGGTGACATGCAAAATATCTTCATTCATGACACCAAGTTGGCTTAATTCTGCCAAGCAAGCGCTCAACAAACCCGCACCAACATTTTCGTTGAAGCGTGCCTGAACGATACCGATTCTCACGCCGGCGCCATCGAGATTGCTTTCATAATGTCCAACTGTCATGATATTTCCTTCTGCACTAAGTGCCTTTGTCGAGCGCCAATGTGCGCTCAGGTATGTCTACATTTTAGATGTAATGAACTGCACAGTTTGAGCTTCTATTTCCAAAATACGCAATTATTTCTTGTTTGATTCTTCCGCACGATATTCGGTCTATCAAATTACAAACCCATCACAATTTTATTCGCTCGCAGGCTTATCTAAATAACCGACCACCTCTAAATTAAAGCCCATCATTGAAGGCATTTTCCGGGGATTAGCCATCAGCTTCATACGCCGTACGCCAACATCCTTCAAGATTTGCGCACCGATACCGTAGTTCCGCAAATCCATTTGCGTCGCGCGCACTTTCGGACGTGCGTTGGGTGTTTTCAATAGCTTGAATTGTTCAAACATTTGCTCCGCGGTTTCTTCGCAATTGAGCAAAACCATCACGCCGTTGTTGGCACTTTTGATTGTCGTTAATGCAGTCGAAACATTCCAAGAATGGGTCGATACGCTGCTATCCAACAAATCTAAAATTGACACAGGTTGATGCACGCGCACCAAGGCTTCTTGCGCATTACTAATGTCACCGTGCACCAAGGCCAGATGAGCCGAGCCGCTAGGTTTGTCGCGATACACAATCGCACGAAACTCGCCGTACACGGTATTCATGGAGTGTTCGGCAATGCGTTCAACAATACTTTCGGTCTGGCTCCGGTAATGAATCAGGTCAGCAATTGTGCCGATTTTTAAATCATGTTCTTTGGCGAACTCAAGCAAATCTGGCAGACGCGCCATGGTGCCATCGTCCTTCATAATTTCGCAGATAACCGATGCTGGTGTCAGGCCCGCCATTTCGGTTAAATCACAACCGGCTTCCGTGTGACCCGCGCGCATCAACACACCGCCTTTTTGCGCCTTCAAGGGAAAGATATGGCCGGGTTGCACAATATCGTGAGCACTGGCGTGTTTCGCAACTGCCACCTGTACTGTTTTCGCTCGATCAGCAGCCGAAATACCCGTTGTCACGCCTTCTGCCGCTTCAATTGATACCGTGAAATTGGTACCGTACGAGGTACCATTCCGCGTCGTCATCATAGGCAATTGCAACTGCTCACAGCGTTCTTCGGTCAAGGTCAGGCAAATCAAACCACGGCCAAACTTGGCCATAAAATTAATTGCTTCAGGCGTCACAAAATCGGCAGCTAAAACTAAATCGCCTTCGTTTTCACGATCTTCCTCATCGACCAAGATCACCATGCGGCCAGCTCGGAGTTCAGAAACGATTTCTTGCGTCGTGGACATACTCATGCGGGAATTTCCTGATAGTTGCGCCATATTTTTTTATGCGCTGCGCATTGCATGGTTTTGCTCATTCAGAGCGAAACACCAATGAGCGACAAACGATGGCATTGATGGTCAGGTCGCTATTCTAAAGTATTTCGTTTGCCAAACGATGGGGTTTCACTTGGTATTACGCAACAGGTGGCGAAGGTGAACCGAAATGCATCACTCTCGCGCGTCAGCTTTGATGACTAAAAAGTGAATCGGCAAAAAATCATATAAAGGGTGAATTTTTATATACTCCGACAAAAATATTGTTTTTATGCACCCTGCCGCCTTATTTTAAAGCACGTAGAAAAAATACCCTATTGTGTATATTAAGAACAAGAGTCTTAAGCCGACTAATCGTGCGAATATTCATCTAAATGATTCAGTTCGCCGAACTGCAGCTCCAACAGCGCGCTACCTATTACTTTCAGCGCCTCCTGCGACTGCTTCTTTTTGTGTCGCCGACCACTCGCTCAGCGTCAGCCCATGACGTTGCGCAAATACCCGATTAAGCGCTACAACACTGGCATAACCTACTTGCGGCGCGACCAACTTTAAAGACTTGCCCGTTTTGATCAAGGTCTTGGCGACGCCCAAACGCCAGTCAGTCAAATAGCCTAAGGGCGTATGTCCCGAAACCGCGTGAAAATGCGCCGCGAAGCGCGCGCGCGACATGCCAGCAAGTTGCGCCAATTGCTCCACCGTCCACGGCTCCTCAGGTTTTTCATGCATTGCATTGACGGCTTTTGCGAGCCGCGGTTCAGCCATCGCCGCAAAAATACCGCCATCCATACTTCCCTCTTCCATACTGTGACGCAGCAGCAAGATGAGGAAGTATTCGACCAGCCTATCCAATGCGGCTTGGCGCCCAGCACGCGCTTGAAACGCCTCGTCGAATAACAAATCCAAGGTGGCATCAATGCCGGGTACGGTGCGCAACGGCAGCATTAAAACCTTAGGCAGACCGAAGAGCAGCGGGTTGCCGATACTGCCACCAAAATCAATCAAAGCACAAACCAGTTTCGCATCGCCTTCTGCCTGAAAACAGTGGCGTCGCGACTGCGGATAAAACAGTAAAGTCGGTTCTGTAATTCGAAACGGCGCCTCCCCATCGTTCGTCACCAAAAGTTCGCCTGCACGCAGCACATGCAATGAGCCTAGGCCAGGCTCGCTTTCCATCGCTGATACACCGCACAGGGTGCCAGAAAAGAATACCTTCGCCCGCAAACTGTAGCGCAAAAAGATCGGTGAGAGCATATCCATAATGAGACGATTAATTTGTTTTTTTTCGACGATTGAAGACAAATCGTAGCACGAGCTTCGGTAAAGTAGCGCAATGGTTTGGTGTTGGTCAGGCCAAGTTGGACTCCGAAGAAAGCTTTTGGAGCAAGCGAGAAAACTTTGAACAACCTAAGGAATCAACATGAAACTACGCTTTGTTTCGGCTAATTTACACGGCGCGGGTGATTACGCCGCCGCCAGCGCCTTAATTGCTGCCCCATTTAACCTGCCGATTGGCACTCACAACGCCATTGCGCATTGGTTGACTATCGTTATGGGCGTGGGGCTAATCGGCTATAGCTTGCTGACTGATTACGCATTTGGTCTGAAAAAATTGATCCCTTTTCGCATCCATATGATGTTTGATAGCGCAGCCTTTGTCGTCTTCGCCGCCGCGCCTTTGATTTTCGACTTCACCGGCATTGATGCCCAATACTATTACGGTGCTGCGCTCAGCGTCTTGCTTATCGTGCTGGTGACGGATGCGAA
>CAYPNW010000063.1:4695-11966 GCA_964411965.1 uncultured Burkholderiaceae bacterium | reverse complement strand
GACGTGTGCTGGGAGAAGGAGCGCCAGCGCTAGCAATCATGTTGGCATGGTCGACTCGTTCACTGCGATCAGGGATAAACCTTTCAATTACGAAACATGAAGACGCTGAAGAGGCGAACGTATCCGTTTTCACTTGGCTTTTCGCCTTGCATCTTCGTTATTTTTTCAACGATGACAGCATCGGCATTTAGCTTAAACATTGCCTAAGATTAAATATACTCCTTAAATTTCACTTATTTTTATGCCTTTTTCGCCTGTATTTAATGCGAATAAGAGAAATACATAATGGAGTATGTGGTTCTTAAGAGGATGTTCAAGCCAATCATTGGCTGCGAAGTGCATCCTAGCCTTGTCATATTGAGGTCATAAAAACACGCTAAGTTATGAGTCCGATCTCATTTCAATTGTGGAGACCTTTGCACAACTTACTGCGCGACCGAATTTTGCTCCTGCGATGCTCGCTGTACAGTCGTACAGGTGCGCTTCTCGAAGCAAACTTCGACCGCTCGCTACAGTTGTGCAGAGGTCTCTTGTAATGGCTTACTTAATTAGCTTTGCCTAAAAAAGAAGTCGAAACAGCGCGATGTCTTGTCGTGATTTTTTAGAGCCAGTTTCTCGTGCAGTTGAAATGACAAATTCTCGATCTACGCAGATCGATTTTTTCTCCAAGTGAAGTGCCATGACAAAATCATTAGAAAATCGAGTTTATAAACGCGTGCAATTTTTTATGGTGCCTGCGACCGAACATGAAGTGCGTCCAGTGTGGGTCTTCAATTCAAAGAACCCAGGAAAGTCTTTAGCAGGGCTAGTCGTGAATATGAGCGAAAGCGGTATTCAAGTGCTGACGGACGCTGAAGAAGTGCCGCAAAACATGCGGTATCGTTTGTCGTTCTTAGTCGATGAGCAAGCGGGTATCGTCGATGTGCCAGATACCATCGTGCAGTGGGTGTGGTCGGAATCTGACAACGGCTTATTTACCCGTTCGGGTTTCAGTTTTATCGATGAATTAACGGCAGATGTGAAGCGATTGTTCGACTTGGTCAGTAGCGGTAAGCAGGTGTATTTGCGTTGCGCAATCGAAGCAATCGACATCGATGAGCAGCAACGCTTAAGTGCTTAGGCAATTTAGTTCCGTTTGTATTGCCGCCACCTGCTTCACACTTACCCAATAACGCTGAGCTTTGCTTTCTCCGTCGGCACTTGCAAAAAGCGTCGACGGATAGAAGTTTCGATACCGGCAGGATCTAAGCCACATTGGCTTAAAAGTAGCGCAGGATCACCATGATCAACAAACTGGTCTGGCAGACCTAGCATGAGCGGTGCTTGACTGATGCCTTCTGCCGCTAAGGCTTCAGCGATGGCCGAACCTGCACCGCCCATGATGCAGCCCTCTTCAATCGTTACCAACATCGAGTGGCTTGCCGCGATGCTCTTGATCATGGCAAGATCAAGCGGTTTCACAAAACGCATATTGATCACCGTGGCGTTGAGTTTTTCTGCCGCTTTCAGGCTCGCCTGCACCATCGAACCAAATGCGAAAATAGCGATGCCTTCGCCCGCACGTTTTTCTTCGGCCACACCCATTGGCAGTGCCGTAAGATTCTTTTCCACCACAGCGCCAATCCCTGCCCCACGCGGATAACGCACTGCCGCTGGTCCGTTGTATTGGTAGGCAGTGGTGAGCATTTGGCGACATTCATTCTCGTCAGATGCTGCCATCACCACCATGTTTGGTATGCAGCGCAAGTAGGCTAAGTCGTAATTCCCTGCGTGCGTTGCGCCATCCGCGCCCACTAAACCAGCGCGGTCTAGCGCAAAGGTAACATCCAAATTTTGTAACGCGACGTCGTGGATCAGTTGATCGTAGGCGCGTTGCAAGAACGTGGAATAGATTGCGACGACGGGTTTTAATCCCTCGCAAGCCAGCCCTGCAGCGAAGGTCACCGAATGTTGCTCTGCGATGCCGACATCAAAGTAACGTTGTGCAAAACGCTGTTCAAATTCCACCATCCCGGAACCTTCGCGCATTGCTGGCGTGATGCCCATCAAACGAGAATCAGCTTCTGCCATATCGCACAGCCATTGACCGAAGACTTGGGTATAGGTTTGTTTTGCTGGAGCGCTGGCAGGCTTGATACCTTCTGCGGGATTAAATTTGCCCGGGCCGTGATACAAAATTGGGTCCGCTTCAGCTAATTTATAGCCTTGGCCTTTCTTCGTGACGACGTGCAAAAATTGCGGCCCTTTCAGGTTCTTAATATTTTGCAGCGTCGGAATTAAAGAGTCGAGATCGTGCCCGTCTATCGGCCCGATGTAGTTGAAGCCGAATTCTTCAAACATGGTGGCGGGTACGATCATGCCCTTCGCATGTTCTTCAAAGCGCCGCGCCAATTCCAGCACGGGTGAGGGTAAAACGGTTTTGCCGACATTTTTCGCAGCAGCATAAAATTTGCCCGACATTAAGCGCGCAAGATGGCGGTTCAACGCGCCAACAGGAGGCGAGATCGACATATCGTTGTCATTGAGTACCACCAATAAATTGATATCGTCGTACACGCCAGCATTGTTGAGAGCCTCAAACGCCATGCCTGCCGTCATCGATCCGTCGCCGATAATTGCAACCGCATGACGATCTTCGCCTTTGCTGCGCGCAGCCAAGGCCATGCCCAATGCGGCAGAGATCGAGGTGGATGAATGCGCCGTGCCGAAGGTGTCGTAAGGGCTTTCGACGCGTCGTGGAAATCCAGAAATGCCGTTGAGTTGCCGCAGGCTATGCATTTGCTCGCGCCGTCCTGTCAAAATTTTATGCGGATAGGTTTGATGGCCGACGTCCCACACTAAACGATCTTCTGGTGTGTTGAACACATAATGCAGCGCAATGGTGAGTTCGACGGTGCCCAAATTCGAGGAGAGATGTCCCCCCGTTTTTGAAACCGAATCAATCACAAAATCGCGCAATTCGGTTGCCAAAGGCGTTAATTGTTGGCGCGATAATTGGCGCAAATCAGCGGGCGAGTTAATACTATTGAGTAGGTTCATATTAAGCATTCCTTTGCACGATGAGATCTGCCAAGGCGTGCAGATACTCCGCAGCGTCACCAAAAGGCGTCAGTGCCTGATGGGCGTCGTGTGATAATTTTGTGGCGAGTTCTTTTGAAGCTTCCAAGCCGAGGAGTGAAACGTAAGTAGGCTTGTTATCGGCGGCATCTTTGCCTGCCGTTTTGCCCAGTACGGCTGAATCGGCAGTGGCGTCTAAGATATCGTCAACGACTTGAAACGCCAAGCCAACGGCATTGCTATAGGTGTTGAGGGCAAGCTCTTCGTCTTTGTTGAGTGAACGACCGCTCGTGGCGCCCATTAGCACGGAAGCGCGCAATAATGCGCCAGTCTTCATTTGATGCATTTGTTCAAGTTGCGCGAGGTTTAAGCTTTGATTCACACTCGCTAAATCGATTGCTTGCCCGCCGCACATACCGACAGAACCAGAAGCCATAGCAAGCATGCGTAATAAGGCAAGCACGCAACCCGTTTCAGACGTGCTTTGCGACAAAACAAGAAACGCCTGCGCTTGTAAAGCATCACCAACAAGTAGCGCGGTGGCCTCACCGTAACGCACATGCACAGTCGGTTTACCGCGCCGTAAAACGTCGTTATCCATGCACGGCATATCGTCATGCACTAAGGAGTATGCATGGATCATTTCTAGTGCACAGGCAGCGCGGCTTAAAAGTTCATTCGGGGCATTAAACAAACGGCCAGCGGCGAATACAAGTAAGGGACGGATCCGTTTGCCGCCGTCCATGGTGGCGTAACGCATCGCTTCGTGCAATTGGGTTGGTAGCGCACTGCTAGCAGGTAAAAAAGTAGACAGCGCCGTTTCAACATCGCTTTGTGTTTGCTTAACCCAGTCTTGAAAATGAACGTTCATTCCGTTCCTTTTTCTACACCGCTTGCGGCATCGAGTTGGTCAGTTGCAAACGGCTTTAGCATGTCTGCGTCTAAAAATTTTACTTGTTGTTCGACTTTTTCTAACTGTGCAGCGCAATATTTAATCAATTCCGCGCCCCGTTGATAAGCGCTCAATGACTCTTCCAAAGCCAGTTCGCCCGTTTCCATTTTTGAAACGAGCGTACTCAATTCTGTCATGGCAGTTTCGAAACTAGCGGGTTGCGTGCTGACAGGCAATTTTTTTGACATAAACGTGAATGCAAGGTAGATTGCTTAAGGTTAACAAAACAAGCCTACCATTCTAGTGCAAAGGTCGCTGTACGTGGTAGCAACGTTCTAGAGCACCCATACTGACCGAATACAAAACTGGTGAGGCGCAATATCACTGCAGAAAAGGGTCAGCATGACCGTTATAGTTGTTAGGGCAGAGAATATCGCCGCGTTGCAGCATGAATGTTGGTTTTATTTACAAGCGGCAAGAAAAATTTAATTGAAATTAAAAAGTCGATTGAATTAAATATGGACATTTTCAGCCCAAATTGTGATTGAAACATTTCTCAGTGGCAATTAGTCGTATATAGTTGTTGTATGAGAAGTTGCCTATAGAATTGATAGCTGCTGGTATTGCCTTAATTTGAAGTGGTTCGATGGTTCAAAAAGTGTTTTTTTTAAACTAAATTAAGCGTTAAGTGCAAAATGTCTGCGACTCCTATCCCGCCCGAACAAAAGCGCCCAAAGCCACAGACTGCGCACTCTGTGCCTGGCGATATCTGGCATGTGCTAGTGCAGCAAGTAACGCACCTTAGCGTGGCGCAATTAGACGCATTCGCTGCGCGTCTCTCAAATGCTTTTTTGGCTGCGTCTGAACAGTTAAGCGACGCGCGCGAAGCAAACCTCACTTTCAACTCTGGCCAATTGTTAAAGAACAATGGTTACGCTTTTTATTTTTTAACCTCTGGCGCAATTGAAAAGGGCTTTCGTAAAGAGGTTGAAGCGCTACGTTCGCAAAAAAAACCTGATTTTCATAAACAAGACATTCAGAAACCCGACATCGCGATGACGCTCGTTTCCTATGAGGAAATGGATCAAAAGCTGGCGCTGGGTCGGGCTAGTCGCGCGTTGGAGCTTGCAAGTGCAGAAGAATTGGCCGCGCTGAATATGCGCTTGGCCTGTTTGCTCGAAAAAGAGAGTATGAGTGTCGCCGAAAATCCATTTCGGCCAGAAGCCTTTTTAAGCATTTTGTATTCAGCTTGGTGTGAATACAACCCAGATGTGAATGCGCACACGATGATTCTCCCTATGTTGCGTGCGGACATCCTATTTGATTTACAAGTTATCTTGCGTTCGCTCAATGAGACCTTGGTGTTGCGCGGCATTCTTCCTGATCTGCAAGAGTCATATCGGATACGTAAAACCGACCGCACGCAGTCGCAAGAAAAAACCTTAGAAGAAAATAAAGCGAAAGTCGAAGAGAAACTCAGAGAGTTTCTTTCTGAATCTGGTCAAATGCCACCTTCGATGGGAGTTGGTTTAGCCGGTCGTTTTGATGCTGCACAAGGGCAGTTTCCAGATTTGAGTGCATTGAACAATTTAAGTCATGCTGCAAATTACAACCCAACAGCGACGCCTTTGTTTCAATACTTGGCGGATATGCAAAAGGGCATGGCAATTCGTCAGCTTGTCGCCGGGGCGCATGACGTAGTCAGGTTGTCGCAGCTAAAAGACCAAATGCCAGAAATGGCTAGCAGTGGTGTAGAAAAAAACACGCTCGATCTGCTGTCAAAAGTATTCGATAGCGTGTTCCGCAGCCAAGATATCCCACCGCAAGTGAAGGATCTCATTGGCTTGCTGCAAGTGCCCGTCTTAAAGGCGGCGTTGATGGATAAGGAATTTTTCTTTCAAGAGGCGCATCCAGCCCGCCGTTTGATCGATTTGCTCTCGAAATACAGCGCGTCTTGGGATCAGCAAAAGGGAACCGACGACCCGCTTTTTCAAACCATGCAGCGCAATGTTGGTCGTGTGCAGCGCGAGTTTGATCAACAAGTCAACCTCTTTGATGAAGTTGTTTCCGATTTGGAAAACTTCATGGCGAAGGAAGAAGAGGCCAGAGCAGCGGCTCTGCAAGCGCCGATAACGCGGGCTTTACAACGCGAAAAATTTAAGCAAGCGAACCAGTCCGCGCGCAACGAAGTCGCACTGCGAGTCGGCTCCGGCGAGGTTGAGGCGTTTGTCGAAACGTTCTTGGAAAATCGCTGGACCAAGGTATTGACCCTTGCCTATAGCGTGAAAGAGGAAAAGCCGCACGCCATTGCCGATGCAATAAAAACGATGGATGATTTAATTTGGAGCGTGAAACCAAAAATCACCTTGGAACAGCGCCAGCAAATGGTCAACCGTCTGCCTGCGATTCTCGCTCGCTTGAACAAGTGGCTCAGTGTGATCAAATGGGAAGACGCAGATCGCATGCAGTTCTTCGCCGAGTTAGCCGAATGCCATGCCTCCATAGTACGCGCACCGCTTGACCTGACTCCTGAACGCCAACTCGAAATTGCAGTCGAGGTTGCGCAAAAAGCTGCAGAACGCCGACTTGAAAAACGCAAAGCGGAGGAGGCAAACAAAGTCGAAGAACCTGCCCCTGACGATTACGCGAAGATGGTGGCAGAACTGGAACGTGGCGTTTGGCTGCAGTTCACCAACAAAGATGGCAGCAAACAAAATGTGCGACTCGCGTGGGTCAGCCCTATGCGTAGTTTGTATATTTTCACCTCCAGTCAAAAAGAAAAATCCTTCTCAATATCGACTGAAGACTTAGAGCAAAACTTCCGTAATCACACGGCGCAAGTTCTCGAACTCGATAAAGTCGTTGATCGCGCTCTGATGGAGGCGGTGCGAGATAAAGTGGAGCAGTCGACGCCAGAAAAAAGCAGTCCACTTGTTAAACCAGAACAAGACGTGCGCGACCCCGAATCAACTTTGCAGTAATGTTGTTTGGCGAAGCTAATTCTTCATTCGTAGGCAGTTAGGCGTTTTTGTTCGACTTCCGTAAAATGCCTGTCCCGAACCTGTTGCAATAGATGTTCTTGGTCAGCTTTGTTCGCGGTAGAAAGCGTAAGCTGATTTCGTTCTTGCAGATAAACGGCTATACGGCTGCGCCACTCGGCATCTTCACGATCAACTTGAGCTAAGCGTGCCGCCGCTTCTGGCGACGTGGCGGCTGCACGGAATCGATAGACATCATCATCGGTCGCACCGTTTTTCCGTAATTGTGTAACAGCTTCTTCGAGCCGAATAACTTGATACGGCGCAGTTTTTGCGTCTCTTAA
>CAYPNW010000063.1:2303-4595 GCA_964411965.1 uncultured Burkholderiaceae bacterium | reverse complement strand
TAACAGCTTCTTCGAGCCGAATAACTTGATACGGCGCAGTTTTTGCGTCTCTTAACTCCGGCGAAAGAGCCTCATCCAATGCTTTTTCTTTGGCACTTTTTTGTGCCGCAGTGAGGCTTGAATTTTGATTCAGCTCTAAGCGTTGCAGAGCATCAAGGTCGTATTCGTCATCTTGCTTAAAGAATGCCAGATCTTCATTTGGCGCAAAAAACTCTCTACGTAACAAGCGGTTATTCTCAAAACGGCCTTTGGCATCGAGATAGAAATTGCCACTAGATTTTTTTGACTCTGCCTCGAATGTGAAGAGCTTTTTCTTGTAAGCGAGGTACCGGCTCAACAGAGCTTTCGCTTGCAGCAGCGCATTCCCATTTAACTTTTTTTTCAACTCATTTTCGATATCGTTGACGATGTCTGGCAATGGTCGTTCACCGGTCGCTGCTAAAAAATAATCAAACATATGACGAAGTTCCACGGAAACGTCGAGTGTGTTTTCGGGGTTCACCTTCACGCCGCCATCAATGGTCGTTCCAGCAAAAGAACGAATGAAGCCAAAGTCATTTGGTTCTCCACCGATTGGTTTTTCTTTGGTGGCGACAGGTGGTTGATTGTCGAAATGAAGAAGTGTGGCAATCGCAATGGTCAGCGAGGCAATCGCTGACCATATCAACGTCGTTTTTTTTGCGCGAAGCATGTTAGTGCTGAAATTGTTGTTGACTAAAAACCTAGGTTTTGTAAGCGATTCGCATGCTGCCGATAAATGGTGATCGGATTCGTTTCGAAAATATTGACTAAACCAACAGTTTGATTTACTTCGTCTAAATGATTCATTGCGTAATCGTCACGAATCACTCGTCCAAGATGGCTGGAACAACTTGAGACCAAGCCATCATTTTTTGCACCTGCAAAGGCAAGAGAGGTTAGCGCCAGCGCGGGATCGACAATGTCGAGAACATTGGTATAGGGTGTGGCGCCACTCCAAGAAAAATACGAAACACCTTTGACTTGGTAAGCCCCTTCGCCGCAAGAGGTAGTTGGTATTCCCGCACCATGCACGGCGTTGAATTGCCTAGAGCCGCTTGTGCTTAAAGACTTTGCGGCCGCGAGAGTGTTCTGCGACAAGCCTCCGCCGCCTGACAAGAAACTGACAAATTGCGCTAAACCATTCGTGATGGAGACTATGACGCTGTTTGAGAGTGATCCAGGAGGCGCAATACCCAAGAGTACATCCGCCACCGCAGAACCCCGATTAACACCGCCTACCGACGTGACGGAGGCGACGAGATCGGGGCGGACTGATGCCACATACCTTGCGGTTGGTCCGCCATGGCTATGTCCGATGAGGTTGACTTTCGTAGCGCCGGTGGTCGCGAGAATTTGCCTCACTTGTGTGAGCAACTGTTCGCCGCGCACTTCGGTGCTATTGGCCGCCGATACTTGGGCTACATAAACTTTAGCCCCACCTGAGCGCAGATTTCCAGGGATGCCATACCAGTATTCAACCAGCCCAATATTGTCGAAGCCAAACAAGCCGTGCACCAAGACAATTGGGTAGCGCGTTTGTGTATATCCCACTGCGAAAGCGCTATTCGAAATCAAACCTAATGCAAACAGCATTACCACCAATTTCCAAGAAAGTATTTTCTTCATTGCGTCGTCTCCATCTTTGTTATGAGTGATGATCTTTTTCGGACAAAACCAAAAACATTTTTTAGGTTTGACGCAAAGCACGTTTAGGTTATTACTGCACTCCATGCTGGGAAGAATGTGTCAATCCTTTTTATAGGCGACTGAGTAGTCTTCGAAACTCGACCTTTCCGTGAGCCCAGATTTTCCATTCGGCTCGCTTGCATCACAAATCCAAATGGATAATTTGGATTGAGTGAGGTTCTAGGAAAAGCGCCTTTCACATCTCTTTCGCTGCTCAAAGGCTAGTTTTTGCAATGAAGCTAAGCAAGACGCACCGCAACATAAAAAGCGCATAAAAAGCGATCATTTGAAATAGTCGACTGGTCATTGGATGTAACTTGGTGACCTGAGCAAAGCGATGTTTTTACAGTCTGCACACTGCGAAAAGAGCACGTTTTTTCCAGTAAAAAGTCGCCAAAGCGACATACGGAAAGTGTGTTTTTAGAGTAATAAATCTAATGATGGTAATCCTTAATTTTTGCTGCAAACTACGTTTTATTTGCGCCACAGCACGCGATTCGATGGTTTTACTGGACTGATGTGAATCCCTTCTTGTGGAAATTTGCCGTTTTCATGTATAATTCACGGTTCTGTCCAAAATTTCCT
>CAYPNW010000063.1:0-2203 GCA_964411965.1 uncultured Burkholderiaceae bacterium | reverse complement strand
CTTGTGGAAATTTGCCGTTTTCATGTATAATTCACGGTTCTGTCCAAAATTTCCTCTTCATTCGTTTTTGTTTGAAATTCTGCCAAGTTTTTGCCTTGGTTGAAAGCAGGTTTTTGTGGATTCTTTCTCTCTTAGGTTGGTGCAAATTAATTTGGGGGGTGGGGATGTCCGATCTGGCTTCTTTCTCTTTACTTGCGCGCTCCGAGGCGCAACTTCCGGTTCACGTCTATTTCGACGAAACCTTACTACAACGCGAAATACAGCAACTTTTTAAAGCGGGTCCGCGCTATGTCGGGCACGAGTTAATGGTGCCCAATGTGGGTGACTATGCGACTTTGCGCGCCGAAAATGACGGCAGAATGTTAGTGCGCAATGCTGAAGGCGTGAACGGAATCGAACTGATGTCGAATGTATGTCGTCATCGTCAAGCCCTGATGTTTGGCGGCGCGGGCACGAGTGGTCGTGGCAACGCGCGTAACATTGTTTGTCCGCTGCATCGCTGGACCTATGACTTGAAAGGCGAGCTCATCGGCGCTCCCCATTTTGCTGACACACCTTGCCTGAATTTGGCGCGCACACCGCTGCAAAATTGGAATGGCATGTTGTTCGAGCAAAACGGTTATAACGTCATGGAGAAGATGGCACACCTAAGTGTGACCAAAGATCTCGATTTCTCCGGCTATATGCTTGATCACGTTGAAGTGCATGAATGTGATTACAACTGGAAGACGTTCATCGAAGTTTATTTGGAAGACTATCATGTGGAGCCGTTCCACCCCGGTCTTGGCCGCTTTGTGAGTTGTGAAGATCTACGCTGGGAGTTTGGCGAAGACTATAGTGTGCAAACGGTTGGTGTGAATAATGGTTTGTTGAAGTCGGGTTCGGCAACTTACCAAGCGTGGCAAGAGCAAGTACTTAAATTCCGCCAAGGCGCTGCACCAAAATACGGTGCGATTTGGTTGACTTTGTACCCCAACATTATGGTGGAATGGTACCCGCACGTATTAGTCGTATCGACGCTTTGGCCAAGTAGTCCTGGCAAAACAAAGAACGTGGTCGAATTTTATTATCCCGAGGAAATCGTATTGTTTGAGCGCGAGTTTATTCAGGCAGAACGCGCGGCGTATATGGAAACCTGCGTTGAAGACGATGAAATCGCACTGCGTATGGATGCGGGCCGAAAGATTTTGCTCGACCGCGGTGTAAGTGAAGTGGGGCCTTACCAATCGCCGATGGAAGACGGTATGCAACATTTTCATGAATGGTATCGCAGCAAAATCAGCGCGTAATTCCATCCCTAAATCAATCATGTCGTTGTTGCCTTCGCCTTGCCGTGCAACAGCACTGTCTGAGGCTCGTCGCCTAGACACAATTGATTTAGAAATGGAATAAGGATACAAAATGGGAAGTTAAGCTTCCCATTTTTTTTGAGGAAGAAACGAATGCAGTCTTTATGGATGCTAGTTGCAAGTTTTTTGTTCTCGATTATGGGTGTAGGCGTAAAGCTCGCCTCCAGCAGTTACAGCGTGTCTGAAATCGTGGCGTACCGTGGCTTGATCGGCATGATCGTAATTTTTAGCGTGATGCGTTGGCAAGGTGAAGCCTTACGCACACACATGCCGCTGCAACATTTCTGGCGCGGTTTTGTTGGTGTGGTGGCACTTTGGTTGTGGTTCTTCGCAATTGGCCATTTACCCTTGGCGATGGCGGTGACCTTAAACTATATGTCGCCAATTTGGATCGCACTTTTCTTGCTGACGAGCGCGTGGGTGCTGAAGAAGCGACGGGTGCAACCAAGCTTATTCGTGGCGATTGTGCTTGGATTTGTAGGCGTCATTCTTTTATTGCGTCCTTCTTTGCAACGCGAACAAATTGGTGTCGCATTGTTTGCGTTGTTGTCCGGCATGTTATCTGCACTCGCCTATTTGCAAGTACGACAATTAGGGATGGCTGGCGAACCAGAGAACCGTGTCGTGTTTTATTTTTCTGCCACGTGCGCACTTGCAGGCACCCTCGCCGCTTGCATCATCGGGGCAAGTAATCAACAACCAGTTTGGCACGCACACAGTTTTACTAGCGCGCTGTTGTTGCTACTCATCGGCTTGACGGCCGCTGGTGCACAAGTCAGCATGACCCGCGCATATCGCTTGGGTAACCCACTGGTCACCGCTAATTTGCAATACGTTGGCATCGTTTTTTCAAG
>CAYPNW010000062.1:9610-12081 GCA_964411965.1 uncultured Burkholderiaceae bacterium | reverse complement strand
CACGTAAAAGTCGTTCAGGAACATTAGTGACACCATCAACTAGACGTCGAATTTGCAAATTGATGCGACCAAAAATTTGTTTAACATATTGCTGTGATTCGATTTTCCCTTGCGCGGCAGCTTCCGTAAAAGCGCGCATGACCAGCCAAAATGCTTTTGCTTGCGAACTCGTTTGAGCTTGTTCGATTTCGAGTATCAACTGATGCATTGCCAGCAACGCGGGCGTTTGCTTTTGCGCGTCTTTATTCGTTAAGACGGCAAGCAGATGCTTTTCAAAACGTGACCGAATCGAAACATAATTAATCGGGTCAATTTGCGCTTTAATACTCAACTGAGGAATTTTTTCCTGCATCGATAAAGCAGGAAAAAAAAGATCGGCAGGATGAATGCGTTCCGCACCGATCACTTCGAGCAAGGCGCGATAATACGGAAATAACCGAACTGGTTGATGCGCCCCACCTGATAACAAATCTTCTAAATACCGCAATACTGCATTCAACGCATCGGAAATAATGTTGATAGGTTCATTTGTGACGCTGATCTGCCCTTTTTGCAAGCGATCTACGATTTCCTCTATCGTTTCCGTGACGATTGATACGCCATCAATATCAACGATCTGAAGCGCGCCGTGGGCTTGATGCAAATAACTCTTGGCGTGGTGCAAAGTTGTGGAACGTGTGTCATCGCCCTGCTCGGGAACATCTAGCATCAAACGATCGGCGTGTGTGAGTGCCTCTCGAATTTCGGCCATGACCCAGGAAAGAGGTCCTGTATCAAACTGCTCTTGGACCATCTCTGAAGAATTAAAGGAACTGGATGTCATGCGTGTACCCCGCAAACTAAAAGGGCGACGAACCGAAGTTCATCGCCATGCATTGATGATCAGGCCGAACACACTAGCCTTCGACTGAAATTTACGCCGCAACGCGGAAACGGGAAACCGAATTTTTCAGCTCTTCAGCTAAAGACGACAATTCTTTAATGGACAGCGCCGTCTGTTGTGTACCGTTTTGCGTTTGCTCGGTAATCGTCAAAATGTGTTGAATGTTTTGCGCAACGCCATTTGCTGAAGTCGCTTGCTGTTCAGTAGAAAGAGAAATTCCCTGAATCAGTTCCGCTAGACGATTTGAAACGCTTCGAATTTCTGACAACGCGGTACCAGCAGCATCTGACAATTTCGCTCCTTCAACCACCCCTTGTGTCGATTTTTCCATCGCCGCAACCGCATCATGTGTATCGGTTTGAATCGTTCTAACCAAAGCACCGATTTGCTTTGTCGCTTCAGCTGAACGTTCCGCAAGGCGCTGAACCTCTTCTGCAACCACTGAGAAACCACGACCCGCCTCACCTGCTGAAGCCGCTTGGATCGCCGCATTCAGCGCCAAAACGTTGGTTTGTTCGGTAATGTCAGAAATCAGTTCAGTAATTTCACCAATCTCTTGCGAAGATTCACCGAGACGCTTAATCCGTTTCGACGTTTCTTGAATTTGTTCGCGAATTTCGTTCATACCCTTAATCGCGTTTTCCACCGCGTAAGCGCCTTGTTCTGCCGCCGCAACCGATTGTCGCGCAACCTCAGCAGATTCGTTCGCAGAACGAGAAACTTCAGTAATGTCGTTCGCCATGGTGGTAACTGCTTGGCCGGCGTCAGTGATTTCACGTGACTGCTGTTGTGATGCCAACAGCAACTTGTCGGAAATTCCTTGTGCATGATTTGATGCAGATGTAACTTGAATCGCTGTATTTGTTACGCGACCAACCAGTCCGCGCAATTCTTCAACGGTATAGTTAACCGAGTCAGCAATCGCACCCGTAATGTCTTCTGAAACCGTTGCTTGTACAGTCAAGTCACCATCCGCAACCTCTTGCAGTTCGTTCATGAGTCGCAAAATCGCGGCCTGATTTTGGTCATTCGCTGCCTTTGCTTCTTCCTCTTGACGTAAAGCTTGCAGACGCTGTTCATCCGCCTCTGCAGAACGTTTATTCGCTTCTTTTGCACGGTTACGACTGTCTTGCAACAACACCAAAGCAATTCCCGCGGCAGCTACCAAAGCCAGTACAGCGGAGAGTAGGAGTAGCCAAAAACTGTAACTAATCGAATCTTGTTGCGCTGTATAGGTCTTTTGAAGTTGCGTTATCTTCAGTTTCAAATCTTCGTTTTCATTAAAAATCAACTGCTCAGACTGCTTCGCAGCGATAAAATTTTGCAGGTTGCCGAGAATACTTGAAACACCACCTTGGTAACCAGAAAAAGCCTTTTGCAACTCTGACAAACGATCACGTGTTTCAGCATCTTTGCTCGGTGCCAAACGCAAAATCTCACTACCATTTAAGAAGCCGTCAACCAAATCACGGAAGGTATTTGAATCCTTACCTAACAAGAACGCTGTTTCTGGGTTAACACCTTCAGAAGTCAAAAATTCATTTGCGCTTCGACCTAAACGCTGCGTCAACATCACCAACTGACCTGA
>CAYPNW010000062.1:0-9510 GCA_964411965.1 uncultured Burkholderiaceae bacterium | reverse complement strand
ATTTCTTTTCGACTTTCTTCCAACTGTTTAAACGCCGCTGGTTTGCCGTAAATCGCATTTGGTGCCGCTTTACCAATCCGCTGTGAGTGCATCAGCGCCTCACCGGCGATCTGAGCTTGCGTAGAAATCAAAGTTGATTGAGTGGAATTGAGCCAAACAAAAAAGATTGCCAGCGAGATTGAGACGCCCATCGCAATCAATAAGAAACGAATTTGCCGCTCGAGCGGCAAATGGCCAATCACTGGCAACTTAATGTCGCCGCCTTTTTCTAGCGCATCACCAATAAAAGTCGCGTCGGCCGCGTGGCTCATGCTAGTTTGGGCTTTTTCCAGCGCTGGCAGCTGGTCAGCCACAGCCACCATCTCTGTTTCAGGCTCCAGCATTTTTACATTGCTCGCTTCCTCAACCGAATCAGCCGCACTATTGAACTCCCGCGAGCCGCCCTCAACCACCTCTGGCTCGCTGTCTTGTTTCCCTTTGAATGAGGAAAAAGGATTAAATGCCATTACTGAATCTCCTAAACGATTGAAAAGCGTCGCTCTTCTAAATTATTACTCAATACAAATTGGATACAACCAACACTAACTTCAGCTAAAATCGCGATAAAACTTACACTATAAAAACGCTACATACCACTACAAGCCCACATGCAAAAATTCTTGGTCTTGAACCAACAACGACAAACTGAGTTCGGACCATTGATTTCCATCACGATCTCGAAAGCGATTGAGAATCCAAGGACGGAGTTCAGAACCCTCAACACTTGATTCATCTGCCAACAACTCCATTTCGCTAGAGTTGCGCAAGCCGAGCACCTGCGAAACTAACAACCCGCTATTAAATGAAAGCCCTGCAGCAAACGCAACGATTCGGCAATTCGCCTCACGATTGGTCGCTTCACTTCCAGAGAATCGACCGAAATCAACGACACTGGTTAAGTTGCCGCGAATATTCGCCAAACCCAAATACCAATCTTTGGTCAGCGGCACTTTCGTCATCGCGCCAGCACTTACAATCTCTCCAGCCTCGCGCAAATCGATCAAGAATCTGGCTTGCCCAATCATGACGCCGAGTTGACTTGCGCGAACTTGCTCGCCGCTTTTTGCAGCCTGCATACGCGTCATCAATTGCGTCTGAAAGTCCCTCAGTCGCGTTCTGCGCCCCTCGGCATCAGCCCTAACAGGCTTTAGTCCGGTCGTCTGAGCGTCGCGAGATGATTGATCCATGAAATTTTTCCGTTATCCGAGCGCCGCAATTTTCGCCAATAATTCCTGCGGATCAATTGGCTTAACGAGGTAGTCACGTGCGCCTTGGCGCAAGCCCCAAATGCGGTCTGTCTCTTGATTTTTGCTGGTGCAAATAATCACAGGAACATCTTGCGTTTCTGGATCGCGCGCTATAGCACGAGTGATCTGAAAGCCATTCTGCCCTGGCATTACCACATCCATGAGGATCAATTGGGGTTTGTCGGCTTTTATTTTTGTTAAGGCATCTTCTCCATTTTCTGCGGTGGAGACGGAAAACCCATTCTTGACCAAAATATCCGTAAGAAAATAACGTTCAGTCGGGGAGTCGTCAACAATTAAGATTTTCTGTATTGCCATTTTCACACCTCAAAATTACTTTAATTACTTTATAAACACTAAAATTTCTACTTTGCCGACGATGTGTAATTTCGCACCGTCTTAAGTAGGCTATCTTTGGTAAATGGTTTGGTTAAATATTCATCTGACCCTACCATCGTGCCGCGAGCCCGATCAAATAAGCCATCTTTTGAAGACAACATAATTACCGGGGTGTGGCGAAATTTGGCGCTTTTCTTTATCAGCGCGCAGGTTTGATAACCATCTAGGCGTGGCATCAAAATGTCGCAAAAAATCAAGTCTGGATGCGAATCGTTGATCTTCGCCAAGGCATCAAATCCATCTTCAGCCAAGACAACCTTATAACCAACTTGCCCCAAAAAAATTTCTGCAGAACGCCGTATGGTGCTGCTGTCGTCGATCACCATGATCTTCAAGTTTTCATTGCTTGGCAAGGTTGACATAGGATCATCTCATTCTAGACGAGGGTTAAAGTACACCGAACTGTAACAAAAATTTTACAACTTGCGCTGTTTTTCCCTGAATAAACATTCTGATACAACACATCTATTTATCGAATGCAAACAACTCAAGCAGATAAGTGTTTTCAGAAGCTATTAAACGACAACCATTTCAAAATCTTCCTTCCGTGCGCCACACTCGGGGCATGTCCAATTCATTGGAACATCCGCCCACCGCGTGCCAGGTGCAATACCCTCGTCGGGCAGACCTTTTTCTTCGTCATAAACCCACCCGCAAATCAAACACATCCATGTTTGAAAACCTTCAGTTGTTTCTCCGACAAGACTCACGACGAAAACCTTTCTATCAAGTAAAATGGTAAGGTTGGTCACAGCAAGCTTTACCTGTGCGATTCATATCAAGAACATCAAAACGCGCAAGTCAAACGATAAATGACAACCTATTCCAACAAAGACAGCTATATTAATCTACCCTCTGTGCAAAACCAAATTTCTCCTCTAATTTTATCGTTTGGCGCCTCTGATCCTGTTGCTGGCATGGGCGTACAAGTTGACTTAGCGACATTTGCAGCGCTTGGATGTCATGGACTACCTGTCATTACCGCGATCTTGGTTGGCGATACTTCGCAGGTCGATGATGTACATGCGATAGATACTGACTTGGTGGTTGATCAAGCGCGCACTGTACTTGAAGATATGCCTGTTCAAGCCTTCAAGCTAGGGCAAGTCGCCAGTGTCGAGACGGCTGCAGCAATCGCAGAAATCATTTCTGACTATCCTGACTTGCCGTTCATTCTTGATCCATTCAGTTCCTCAGTGCCAGAACCTAGTGCAGATGCAGAAGATCTCCTTTTAGCAATATGCGAACTCTTAATTCCTCAAGCCACCCTGTTGATCGTCTCAGAGGCGGAATTAGGGCGCATCGCCGAAACCTGGCGCGACCCAAACTTTGAAGAAGATATCGAAGATGATCTTATTGCCAACGTAATGACACTCATTGAATCTGGTTGCAGTCATGTGTTCGTGACTGGCACAACTGGTCAAGATAATCAAATTAATAATCAGTTATTTGATCAAAATGGCTTAGTAAGATGCGACAAATGGCCGCGACTTCCCGGTGCCTTTGTCGGTGCGGGAAGCAGCTTGTCGGCTGCGATTACGGCACTCATGGCAAATGGCTTGGACGTGGCCGCTGCCACATTGGAAGCACAAGAATTTACCAACGCATCAATTCAACATGCGCAACGACTCGGCATGGGAAAACTCATTCCCGATCGCTATTTTTGGGCGAAAGAAAACGAGTAACACCGCCACTTTTCTGCCTTCAATTACCTTCACCACCCAAAAAATCATGGATCAAAATTCGTTTCTTTTTGCTCGCGCTCAACAAACCACACCTGGTGGAGTCAACTCCCCTGTTCGCGCTTTCCGCTCCGTCGGCGGTACGCCACGTTTCATCTCACGCGCTGAGGGCGCGTATTTTTGGGATGCGAACGATAAACGCTACATTGACTATATTGGATCTTGGGGCCCTGCGATTGTAGGTCACGCGCACCCGACCGTGGTGCAAGCGGTGCAGGAAGCAGTAATGCGCGGTTTAAGTTTTGGTGCACCGACCGAAGCTGAGATTTTAATGGCGGAAGAGATTTGCAAATTAGTTCCATCCATTGAACAAGTGCGCCTCGTTTCCAGCGGCACCGAAGCGACAATGAGTGCTCTGCGACTTGCGCGCGGTGCGACAGGGCGGGACAAAATTATCAAATTCGAAGGCTGCTATCACGGTCATGCCGATGCATTACTCGTGAAAGCGGGTAGTGGTTTGCTCACATTTGGCAACCCAAGTTCGGCGGGTGTTCCAGAAGATTTCACAAAACACACTTTGGTTTTGGATTACAACAATTGCCAACAACTGGAAGATGCTTTCGCGGCATTTGGCGACCAAATCGCCTGTGTCATTGTTGAGCCTGTCGCGGGCAACATGAATCTCATGCGAGCACAAGCCGAATTCTTACAAACCATGCGCAGACTCTGTACGCAACACGGTAGCGTGCTTATTTTTGATGAAGTCATGTCTGGATTTCGCGTCGCACTAGGTGGTGCCCAGTCGCTTTACCAGATCACGCCTGACCTCACCGCGCTTGGCAAAGTAATTGGCGGCGGCTTGCCCGTCGCTGCATTTGGTGGGCGCGCTGATTTAATGGCACACATGGCACCGTTAGGAAAAGTGTATCAAGCGGGTACTTTATCTGGTAACCCAGTTGCGGTTGCCGCCGGTATGGCAACACTTAAACTTATACAGGCACCCGACTTTTATACGTTACTCAGTGCACAAACTGAAAAACTCATGGCCGGTTTGCGCAAAGTGGCAAACACTCAGGACGTCGCTTTCTCGGCGGATTCTGTTGGCGGAATGTTCGGCATTTTCTTTAGAAATGACGTTCCCACCACCTACGCCGAAATGATGACGTGCGACACGGCAGCGTTTAACAAGTTTTTCCACGCGATGCTCGAGTCCGGTGTATATCTTGCCCCCTCCGCGTTCGAAGCGGGCTTTGTCTCGGCGCAACACAATGATGAAATCATTGCAACGACGATACAGGCAGCGCAACAGGCTATGGCCAGTCTACCGGACTAAGGTAATCACTCAAAAAAACTACGCTTTTTTTCCATGTGGAAATTTTATTTTGTGTTTTTGTTAGGAATTGTTATTTCCTAAACGGAACACTTGCGAGAACTGAATTTGATCTGCTAAGTTCGCACCATTCCAATTTTTAATATGCATTTTTCACTATGAACCATCGTTTGCAAAAAATCAGCGTTGTCATCGCCCTCACCTTCAGCAGCTTTAGTTGTCTAGCTCAGCAGCAAACCTTAAAAGAAGTTGCGCAAAAAGCAATTTTAACGAATCCAGAAGTGTTAAATCGCTGGCATGCTTTTGAAGCAGCAGGCGCGGAACGTGATGTGGCTTTTGGTGGCTACCTACCGAGCGTCAATTTAAATGCCGCGGTTGGAAGAGACAACAACGAAAACCGCTTTATTAAAAATGATTTTAATCGCAGCTCTGCGGCCTTAAGTTTGAATCAAATGTTGTATGACGGCTTCTTTACGCGCAGTGAAGTGCGTCGCTTAGATCACACCCGTTTGGTGCGTTTGTATGAGCTGCACGACGCATCGGAAAGCACAGCACTCGAAGTCGCTCGTGCCTACTTAGACACGCTGCGTTATCGTCGGTTGACTAGTCTTGCGGAAGATAATTACGTGCGGCATAAGACCGTGTTTGAATTGATTCAAAGCAAAGTCAAAGCGGGTGCAGGTAGACGCGTCGATTTAGAACAAATTTCTGGTCGGGTGGCCTTAGCGGAATCCAATCTCCTAGTTGAAACCTCAAATTTGCACGATGTCAGTGCACGTTTTCAACGTTTAGTCGGAACCCCGCCAGCACGTGATCTAGAAAGCCCAGCACCACTCATTAAGGACGTGCCCGCCACAGTTAATGCAGCGATCGAAGCCGCTAATCGACGTCATCCCACGCTTTTAGCGGCAGTAGAAAATGTGCGTGCTGTCGATAAATCAGTGACCGCAAGACGGGCAAGCTATCAACCACGCGTTGATTTGCGTTTGCGTACTGAACGCGGCAACAACATCGAAAACGTCACCGGTCGCACAACCAACAATACGGCGGAAGTCGTGTTGTCGTGGAATCTATTTAATGGCGGCAGCGACCTCGCCCGAGTACGTCAATCTGCCGACTTATTAAACTTGGCGCGTGATCAGCGCGATAGAGCCTGCCGCGACGTGCGCCAAACTTTAGCCATTGCGTATAACGACACACGCAAGCTAACGGAACAATTAGGCTATTTAGACCAACACCAACTCTCTATTGAAAAGGCACGTGATGCCTATAAACAGCAATTCGACATTGGGCAACGTTCACTACTCGACGTGCTTGATACCGAAAACGAAGTGTTTCAAGCGAAGCGCGCCTTCTCCAATGCTGAATACGATTTATTGTTAGCGTATGCGCGCACCCATGCTGGTATGGGCACGCTGTATCAAGCACTAGGAATCAGTCGGCAAAGCGTGCATGACTTGCCTGAACTGGATAATCAAGACGACAAAGCAGACATCGCTGTTGGCTGCCCACTTGAAGGCCCGCAACTTTATCTCGTCGATAAAGCGAGCCTAGACGCAAGAGCGACAGAGGGTATCAATCTGGATCGCACGGCAACACCTAAAATTAGCCCGGTAAGCACGCCTATTGTTACGCCCGCACCAGTCATCGATACCAAAGCAGCAAGTAAAACGGCAGTCATCAACGCATTAAAAAATTGGCGCGATGCGTGGATCAGTCTGAATCCTGAACAATACTTTGCGTTCTATTCAACCAAATATACGTCGCGGGAATCATGGAAAACCGCACGCAAAGCCCGTTTGTTGAGTGCACAAAAAGTAAGTCTTGAACTAAGCGACATTAAAGTCACCATGCAAGACGAAAAGCACGCCACCAGCACTTTTCAACAAGATTACAAGTCGAGCATTTATCAAGACATGTTAAAGAAAACGCTGCAATGGGAAGAAGTGAATGGAAAGTGGTTGATCGTGAATGAAAGCGTCGAAGGTCCGGGGGCGAAACAATGGTAAGCCGCTAAGCGCCTCGAAATTGGTTGCGCAAGACCAAACCGCGATGCCAGATTTTGGATCGCGGTTTTTTATTGCGTTATTAATCGCTTAGCAAACAAAAAGAAGCGACAGAGAGAAAATTGTCTTAAAGGAAGAAATCCCTTACGATAACTAACAATTACGCCGAGCTTTTTTCAGCGAGAATTGTCCGTCCTATCTACACAACATTGTTAGAATCCCAGTGTGATTTCGTGCTTCCTTATCCTACGTCGCCATATCAAGGCAGCCCTCCTGGCACTAGGATTCGGCGTATTCATCTCCAGCAGCGCGCTTGATCTCAGTCGTTTGCAACTCAGTCTTAAAACATTAGGTGGTAATTCGCAAGTATTTCTCGAGTGGAGCAACCTCATGCAGACACATGCCGATGCACCAATCGACACCAAATTAAAAAAGGTGAATGAGTTTTTTAATCGTAAAGTGTTATACACAGACGACCAGGAGGCATGGGGGCAATCTGATTATTGGGCAACACCCATGGAAAGTTTGGCGCGAGGCAAAGGTGATTGCGAAGATTATGTGATTGCCAAATACTTCACATTGCGCAACATGAACGTGCCTGATACGCAGTTACGTTTGATTTACGTGAAAGCGCGCATTGGTGGCCCAAGTAGCCAAATCCAGCAAGCCCACATGATCCTTGCTTATTATCCGACTGCGGACGGGGAACCAATGGTCTTAGACAATCTCATCACGGACATACGACCCGCGTCTCGTCGCAATGACTTACTACCAATTTTTAGTTTTAACGGCCAAGGTGTGTTCGCCGGAACAGCTGCGAATGCGGCGCTGGGTCCCGGAGGAACCGGACGACTCACACGTTGGCAAGATTTATTGGAACGCGCTCGTCGCGAGGGTTTCGACTAAGGGTTAAACGCAGGTTCAACACTACGAATCAATCTCTGAATTTTTCAGACTAAAGGAAACATCATGTCGATGTATCGTCAATTTTGGCTTGCCATCATTCTGAGTACCTTACTCGCCTTGGTAGGCAGCTTGCTGGCCTCAACCTTAAGTTCGCGTGCTTATCTCAACGAGCAACTTCGGCTAAAAAACGCTGATAACGCTACGGTTTTAGCGCTTTCGTTAAGCCAAAAAAATATCGATGCGGTTGAGTTGGAGCTAGTGATCGCCGCGCTATTCGATAGCGGTCATTATGTGTCGATTGTCGTTACCGACCCCATGGGTAAAACCATCGTGGAGCGCCGTGCCGCGCTTGAAAAATCGGATGTGCCTAGCTGGTTCATTAATGCCTTTCCGATTCAATCAATGCCAGGGCAGGCGCAAATCAGCAGTGGCTGGACGCAAATTGGCACGGTTTCTCTCGTGACGCAAAGCGGCGCAGCCTATCAAACCCTATGGAAATCCAGCCGTGAAATGGTCATGACTTTAGCGCTTTCTGGCTTGATCGCTGGCTACCTTGGGACACTGATTTTGCGGCGCTTGAAAAAACCTTTACGCGTGGTTGTAGACCAAGCAACGGCGATGTCAGAGCGGCGTTTCATCATCACCCCTGAACCAAAAGTACCTGAGTTGCGCCAACTATCCATGGCGATGAATTCGACCTCAAATCTACTCCAATCCATGTTTGCGGAGGAAGCTGAGCGTGTGGAGGCCTTACGTCGCCAAGCGAACACCGACCCAGTTACCGGCTTGGCGAATCGCCATCACTTTCTTGCACAGTTGCAGGTGTCGGTCGAGGCAGAAGACGCCCCGGCGGGCAGTTTATTGTTGCTGCGCTTAACTCGCTTGGCTGAGCTGAATCGTCAACTTGGCAGAAATAAGGCTGATGCTTTGTTGCGCAAAATAGGTGAGCTGTTAATGGTGAGCCAAAATAGTTTGCCAAACGGTTTTTCCGCGCGCTTGAACGGCACTGATTTTGCCCTTATTTTTCGCGAGGTTGATGCTGGCGCAGTAGCGACTACCCTGCTCCAGCAAGTCACGCAAGAACTCGCCAGCATTCCAAACTCGCCTTCGGCGTTTATCGGCGTAGGTCAGTTCAGCAATGGGATGGCGCCCGGTGCAGTGTTATCGCAGGTCGATAGCGCTGTGGCAAGTGCAGAAAGCGCAGGCATTAACGATTGGCGCATGGCGGCGCCCTTAGACATCGAGCAAGCACCACGCAGCGCTGAAGAATGGTCGAAACTGATACAACGGGCGCTAGAACAAAATTGGGTGAAGTTGGCACTTTTTCCCGTGGTGTATTTCGATGGCAAAGTCAGCCACAAGGAAGCGGCGCTGCGTTTAATGTTTGGCGGCGAATGGTTCCCCGCTGGGCGCTTTTTGCCCATCGCTGAACGCTTAGGGTTAACGGATCGCTTAGACTTAGCTGCCGTAAATCTTGCGTTTGAAGAACTTTCGCAACAAACGACGACGGATATTGCGGTGAACTTATCGGCTCACTCGATTCAAGACGCGGGATTTCGCAGTCGCCTGCGCTCGCTACTCATGTCGCGTCCTTTGCTGGCAAAGCGCTTGTGGATTGAAGTGCCAGAAAATGGCGCACACGGCAACCTCGATGCGTTCCGTGCTTTTTACCAAGATATGCAACAGACCGGTTGCAAGTTAGGACTAGAGCATTTCGGACGACAGTTCGAAAAATTGAATTTACTGCACGATCTGAAACTTGATTACGTCAAGGTGGACGGTGCATTTATTCGCGGGATTGATGGCAATGCGGGAAACCAAGCGTTTATCAAGGGCATTGCCAACATCATCCACCGCATGGGATTACAGGTGTTTGCAGAAAGCGTGAACACGCCTGAGGA